>JBILJE010000139.1:0-7986 GCA_044377395.1 Rariglobus sp.
GATCGAGGCCATCGCACGGCCCATGTCGGAGACAAGAATGAAGCCGGTGGTCAATTTGGCGGTGTGCTGGCCCTTGAGTGTGTCGGCCATGTTATAGCGGTCGAGCAGCTCGTGGCGGTTAAAGCAGAGGAAGGAAACGTTGGCGCCGGCTTCGAGGGCGGTCAGGCGCAGCGTGTGGTGGCGGCGCAGCGTGAAGGAGACTGCTGTTCCGCCTATGAGGGTTTCCTCGGTGAGCAGGCGGTCCGCGGGAATGGGCCCGGGCTGCGGCACGGGGCCGGTGGGGCGGGCGGTGGTGAATGAGGTGCCGGTGGCGGCGGGCGGGACGAGGAGCGGCATAACGGTGTTACGATTTTATTAAAACGTGTTACTGCAAGAACGATGCCAGAGGGGGTGGGAGGGCTAAAATAATCGAGGGGAAGGCGGTTTGAGCGTGGCCGGTGGTTGGCCCACGAGCGAACGAGTAGGAGTAAGAGTAAGAGAACGAGAACGATTCAAATCGGTCGGAGTGCCTGTCCCACCTCCGAAATTCGCATCGTTCTCGTTCTCTTACTCCTACTCGTTCTCCTTCCGCAGACTTTTCCCCTCTACCTACAGCAGCGGCGGAAGGGTGGTGGCGGTGAGGTTGAGCTTGCCGGTGCGCACCCCGCGGCAGGTGGTGAGTTCGTCGGCCAGGGTTTGCAGGTCGGAGGCTTTGCCCTGAACGAGGAGAACTTCCATGTAGTTATGGTGCTCCAGGTGCACGTGCATGCTGGAAACAATCATCAAAAAATACTTGTGCTGGATCGCCGCCAGCCGGGATTGCAGGCCTTTGGTGGTGTGGTCGTACACCAGGCTGATCGTGCCCGCCACCGACTCGGTGCCGAGCTGTCCGGCGTAGTCCACCAAGCCGTCGCGGGCCAGCGCCGCCACCGCCTGTGAGCGGCTCGCGTAGCCTCGGTTTTTGACCAGCCCGTCGAGCTCATCCAGGAGGCTTTCGGGAAGCGAAACGCTGAAGCGGGCGAGGCGGTCTTTTTTTGCGGCGGCTGCAGTCATGGGAAAGAAAAGTTACACAGAGAACACGAGAGGAGGCACAGAGGTCACGGAGCAAATCGTCCGGCGACCTCTGGCTTGTCTTCTGGACTCAGAACATGCGGGCGTAGCGCTCGATTTCCCAGGCGCTGACCTGCTGGTGATACTGGCGCCATTCTTCGGATTTGTAGGTGATGAATTCGTCGCGCAGGCCCTGTCCCAAAACTTTGGTGACAAAGGGATCGGCGGCGAAGGCCTTGACCGCTTCGTCCAGGGTACGCGGGAGTTCTTGGATACCGCGTTTGGCGAATTCTTCGGGGCTGAGTTCGTAGAGGTTGTCCTCTTGCGGCAGGCCGGGATCGAGTTTTTCGCGGATGCCTTCAAGTCCGGCGGCAAGCGCGAGGGTAGCGGCGAGGTACGGGTTGCAGGCGGAGTCGGCGTTGCGGCTTTCGCAGCGGCCGCCGCCCATCGGCACGCGCACCGAGTTGGTGCGGTTGTTGGTGCCAAAACTGTTAAACACCGGGGCCCACGAAAAATAGCTCATGAGGCCTTTGCGAACGAGGCGCTTGTAGCTGTTCACCGTCGGCGCCATCGCGGCGCAGATCGCCGGGCCGTGGCGGAGAATGCCGGCGATAAAATGGTAGGCGACCGGCGTAAGACCGAGTCCGCGCGGATCGTCCTTGGGATCGCACTTGAAGGCGTTTTTGCCGGTGGCGAGATCGGACAGCGACATGTTGAAATGCGCGCCGTTGCCCGTCTTGTCCGCAAATGGCTTGGGCATGAAGGTCGCCAGCAGGCCTTCTTCGGCGGCGTAGTGGCGGGCCATCATGCGGAAAAACACGTAGCGGTCACACATCGTGAGCGCGTCGGAGTAGTTGAAATCGAACTCGAACTGGCTGTTGGCGTCCTCGTGGTCGAGCGAGTACATGTCCCAGCCGAGGTCGTTGATCGCGGTGGAGACCTTGTCGAGCCACGGGTAGCGGTCCATGAAGCCTTTGACGTCGTAGCAGGCCTTGTTGAGGCGGTCGTCGGGGTTGGGCATCAGCAGGCTTTTGCCATCGGGACCGAGCTTCACGACGTAGACTTCGCACTCGATGCCGAGGTTCATGCCGAAGCCCAGGCTGGCGGCGTCAGCCAGGACCTTTTTTAGGGCAACACGGGTGTTAATCTCGTAGGGCTGGCCTTTGAACGTGTTGTCGGCGGGGAACCAGGCGACCTGCTTGTTCCAGGGGAGAACACAGCCGCGGTCGAGGTCGGGCAGGGACGCGATTTCGTCGTCGTTGGGCGACTGACCGAGGCCGTCGAGGGCGTAACCGGTGTAGAGTTCGGAGCCGTGGGCGAAGTGCAAAAAGTGGTCGATGGGCACGAACTTGCCCTTGGGCACGCCGTGGATGTCCACGTAGGCGCCGACGACGTATTTGACGCCTTTGGCTTTGAGATCGGCTTGAATGGAGAGGATTTCAGAATCGGATTTCATGAAGATGCGGAGCGAGGTGAGAGACGGAGTTGCGGAGTGGTTACACAGAGGGCACGAGAGGTGGCACGGAGGTCACGGAGAGTACGGAGTGAAGTTGGGGCACGGCGGCGGCCTTGGGGCGGTTTTCGCCGGAGGGAAGAGAGGCGCGACTAACGGGTGGCGGGGTTGGGGCCGTTGGTGAAATACGGGGTCGTCAGCGGGGCGTTTTCGCGCAGGGCGCGGCGGATGGTTTTGCTCAGGTCGGTGACGATCCAGCCGAACAGGCGTTCGCCTTGGGCAAGCGTGGCGCGACTGGGAGTGCCGGTCACGCCGTTCAAACTGGTGCGGTTAACCGGGTGCGCGAACACGAGGCCGGTGGTGCGGTCGGGATCGTCGGCCGTGGCGAATAACTCGGGGCGGGCAAGGGCGGGCGCGCGGGCGAGCATGAGCGAGGTCTCGGCCTGGTTGGCGTGCCAGTCGGCGGCGTCGGCGAAAAACGCGGTGCGCACGCGTGGGCTTACATCGGCAGTGTTGAGCACCGCGACCATAAAGCCGTCGTGGCGGGCGCGCAGGACTTCGAGGGCGCAGCGCAGGGGCGCGGCGTTAGTGACATGGCTGTTAACCAGAAACAGGCGGCGCACGCCGGCGTGCCAAAGCCAGTCGCCAAGGTCGGTGACGAGTGCGATCAGGGTTTGCGGCGAAAGCGCGAGGGTGCCGGGCCAGCGGTGGGAGTGGCCGAGGGAACAGCCGTAGGCGAGCGGCGGGAGCACCGGGACGCCAGTGGCGGCGGAAACCGCGTTGCAGACGTCGCTGGCGAGAGCCGTGTCCATGCCGGTGCCCAGGTGAGGGCCGTGTTGCTCAGTGGCGCCACAGGGCAATAGAACAGCGTCCATGCCGTCCGCGATGAGCGCGCCGATTTCAGGCCACGTGAGGTGGTCCCAGCGGACGGGCGTTTTAGCGGTGGCGGGCATGGCGGTGGAAAACAAACGGAAGCGTCTCGCGAAGGGGGCTAAGGGAGCGGAATACGGTGGTGAGTTATTCGACGTCGTCGCCGATCTGGGTGAGGCGGGTGATCGGCAGGTGCTCGGAGGGCGCGTGGAGCTTCGGGTGGATTAATTCATCGAGGCGGCGGCGGGTGGCTTGGAATTCGGGGCTCTGGAGCTGGTCGAGGCTGCGGGGGCGCGGAACGGGCACCTCGATCACCTCATGGATTTCGCCGGGGTTCGCTTTGAGCACGATGATGCGGTCGGCGAGCAGGACGGCTTCATCAAGGTCGTGTGTGATGAAGAGGATCGTCACGTCGACATTGCGCCAGATTTCCAGCAGGTGGGACTGCATCTGGGCGCGGGTCTGGGCGTCGAGCGCGCCAAACGGTTCGTCCATCAGCAAAACGCGAGGGTTGGGCGCGAGGGCGCGGGCTATGGCCACGCGCTGCTTCATGCCGCCAGAGAGCTGGTGCGGGTAGTTGTCGGCGAAGTTACGCAGGCCGACCAAGTCAACCCACTGGCGGGCGTCGGCCTCGGCTTCGCTGGAGGGGCGGCCGGCCATTTCGAGGCCGAACATCACGTTCTGTTTTACGGTGCGCCAGGGAAACAGGGTGTAGCCCTGGAAAACCATGCCGCGCTCAGGCGACGGACCGCTGGTTTCTTTGCCATCGACGAGCATGCGCCCGGAGGTGGGTTCATCGAGGCCGGCGATGATGCGGATGAGGGTGGATTTACCACAGCCGGAAGGGCCGATCACGCAGACCAGTTCGCGGCGATGAATCTTGAGAGATATATCACGCAACGCGGTGACGGGCCCCTGCGCACCAGGAAATTGGCGCCCAAGGTGGTCAATTTCCATGACGACGGGGCGCTCTTTGAGTTTGGCAAAACGCTCGGCAACCGCGGGGGACTGGCGCAGGTATTCAGGAAGTGGATCAGGCGTGCTCATGCGGCGGGGGCGATTTCTTCAACGGGGGCGCGGGGCAGGAACCGGGCGAACGTGGAGGTGATGAACCGGCGCACGCGGCTTGGCCGGGGATTTTTCCAGGCGAAGAGGCGCTCGCCGACGAAGGCCAGAACCTGGTCGGTCGCCAGGCCGATGAAACCGATGATGAGTATGGCGGCGTAAACGTTGTCGAAGCTGCGGTATTTGGCCTGCTGGTTGATAAAAAAAGTGATGCCACTGCTCACGCCGACCACCTCGGCGACGATTAGGTAAGTCCACGCCCAGCCGAGCAGGATGCGCAGGTCGTTGTAAAGATCGGGCAGGCTTGCGGGCAGGATGACGCGCAGGACGAGCTGGCGGCGTTTGGCGCCAAGGGTTTGTGCGGCCTCGATCAGGCCGCCGTCGACTTTACGCACGGTGTTGGCGACGACCAGAACCTGCTGGAAAAAGGTGCCGATAACGATGATGGCGACCTTGGGTTCCAGGTGGATGCCGAGCACCGCAACCATCAGCGCACCGAAGGCGGGCGCCGGCATGTAGCGGACAAAATCGATGAACGGTTCGCTCAGGCGGGAGGCGGAGACAAACGCGCCGCAGAGGATGCCGAGCGGCACGCCGATGGCCGACGAGATGAGGAAGCCCCAGAAGATGGTCTTGAGGCTCATCGCGAGGCTCTCGTGGAGCCAGAGCTCGCCCTTAAGAATCGGCGCGGTGGTGAACGCAGTGTAGAGGGCGCGACCGACCGCGTGGGGCGGCGGCAGGTAAATGGGATTTGCGCGTTCGCCGGTGGGTGGGCGCACTCCGGCGGCCTGGGCGGTGGCGACTTCTTTGGCGAAATCCGCGCGCGGAATCTGCAGGCCCGGTCGCATCCAGGAGACTTCGCCGGGTTCGATTACCTTGATGTTGGGGTGCCAGATGAAGGGCACGTAGCTGACGATGCTCCAGAGGAGAAGCGGGAGGAGAAAAGCCACGCCCCCGAGCAAACGCCGGCGTGTCGGCGAGAGATCCTGACGGACGGCAAACCAGCGGGGGCGTGACATGGTGGTAGCGATGGTGGGCGTGGACGGTGGCGGAGGCGGTAGCGGGAGAAATGTCCTCTTTAGCTTAAGCGGTCTTAAAAGTAGCGCAGACTTCCAGTCTGCTCAGAGCAGAGATGCAGGCTGGAAGCCTGCGCTACTTCGTGCACTTGAGGGGCGCGCATCCAAAACTCGGGCGGCGCGGCTTACTTCTTGAGCGCGTCGAGGGTGATCGAGGCGTCGATGTAGGCGGCGGCGTTTTGCGACTCCTTGTAGACGCCGTTCTTCACGTTGAACTCGTCGGCGATCTTGGAGGAGCCGAGCACAGAGTCGAAACCGGCGGTTTTGGCGCTGAGTACCTTGGCACCCTCAGCGAGCGAGAGAAACTTGGTGCCGGGCATGAACGAGGCGTATTCCTTGGCGTCCACACCGGCGCGGGCGGCCATGATCTTGATGCCGTCTTCCGCAGTTTTGGGATCGGCGAGGTAGGCGACGATCTTGTCCCAGACCTTGGCGACCTTGACCCAATCGGCACGGCGCTGGGCAAGGCTCTGCGGGCTGACCACGATGGCGTCGTAAATCAGGCCGGGTTCGTCGGCGCTGGTGTACACGGCCTTGGCACCAGGGACGGCCTTGAGGGCGGCCCCGGAGTTGGGCTGCCAGGCGCCGATTGCGTCCACTTGGCCGGAGGCGAGCACCTGCGGAGTCTGGTTGGTGGGCGTGGGCACGAGCTCGACGTCGGCCTCGGTCAGGCCGGCCTTCTTGAGGCCGTTCAAGAGGAGGAGGTGTTCAACGAAGCCGACTTCGATACCGACCTTTTTGCCCTTCAAATCCTTGAGGGAGGCGATGCCGGGCTTGGCGACGATCATGTCGTTGCCGTTGGAGTAATCGGTGATGATCACGGCGACGTTCTTGGCGCCGCCGGCGCCGGTAACGAGGGCGTCGCCGTTGGTGACGGTGACCGCGTCCACCTTGGCGGCGGTGAAGGCCTCCATGGACGGGCCGTATTCGAACCAGAGGAGTTCAACCTCGACGCCGGCGTCTTTGAACCAGCCCTTTTGTTCGGCGATGGCGAGGGCAGTCCAACCCGGCCAGTCGGAGTAGGCGATTTTGAGCGGCGCGGCGGAAAGAACGGAAGCGGTGCAGACCGCGGCGGTGAGGAGCAGGTGGCGGAGGCGCATGGTGGTCATGAGTGTTACGGTTTAGGTAAAAAGTGTTACCAGTCCTCGTTTAGCAGGAGGCATGCCGACCCGCCGGCTGCGCGAAAATGAGCATCAAACGGGCGGTGCGCGGGGTGGAAAGTAGCGCAGACTTCCAGTCTCCCTCTGCACGTAGCGAAGGCTTCAAGCCTGCTTTTCCGATCGGAGCAGACTAGAAGTCTGCGCTACTTTTTCCGCCGCCCACCCCTCAGGGCGCGAGGTAAACGCCTTTGAGCGGGTGCAGGTCGAGCACGTTGGGCACCCAGCCTTGGACGCTCGGGCGGATCAGGTAGTTGCGCCTTCCGTACACCAGTGGCGCAATCGGCATCTCGTCCATCAACAGGCGCTCGGCTTGGCGATAGAGCGGATAACGCCGGGCGTCGTCGCCCGCCTGAAGCGCGTCGGCGATCAGCCGGTCGTAGACGGGGCTGGACCAGCCGGTGTGGTTGTTGCCGTTGCTGCGCTGGAACAGCTCCAGAAACGTGCTCGGATCGAGGTAGTCGCCCACCCAGCCGTAGGGCGTGAGATCATAGTTTTTCGTGCGCACGCTGTCGTAGAGCACGCGGTTTTCCTGCAGGACGATCGCGATGTCCACGCCGAGGTGGGTGCGCCACATCTGCTGGATCGCCTCGGGCAACTGGCTGGTGCTGCCCTTGGCCGTGAGCAGTTCGAGGCGAGGGAAACCGGCGCCGTCCTTGAAGCCGGCCTCGGCCAGCAGGCGCTGGGCTTCGGCGATGTCTTCCTTGAAGCCGGGGACCGCCTCGTAGCCGGCGATGCCGGGCGGGGTCAGGCTGTAGGCGGGCGTGCGGCCGCCGCGCAGGACTTTTTCGCAAAGTGCAGTGCGGTCGATCACGAGCGCGAGGGCGCGGCGCACGCGGGCGTCGTTGAGCGGCGGGCGGGTGGTGTTGTAGGTGATAAAATGGGTGGCGAAGGTCGGGTCCTGGCGTAGCAGCTCGGGGTGGTTTTTTTTGTAGGTTTCGATCTTGTCGGGCGGGATCGTGCCGGTGACGTGCAGCTGGCCGGCGCGGAAGGACGCCTCCTCGGTCACGCGGTCCTCGATCGGGTAATAGTTAACGGCGTTTAGGCGCACGGCGGCGCGGTCCCAGTAGGTTGCGCTTTTGACGAGGCGCACGACCTGATTGGGCTCCCAGGCGGCGAGGGTAAAGGGGCCGTTGCCCACGTAGTTTTCGGGGCGGGTCCAGCGGGTGCCGCGGGTGTCGATGCGGCCGAATTTTTCGATGGTGGCACGGTGCACCGGATACCACGCCTGGTGCATGAGCAGCGCGGGCAGATACGCGAGCGGTGTGTGCAATGTGAGGGCGAGCGTGTGGTCGTCGATCACGCGCACACCGACCTGGGAGAAGTCGGTGAGTTT
>JBILJE010000140.1:0-7946 GCA_044377395.1 Rariglobus sp.
CTCGGACATTCCGGGCAGACTGGCGATGCTTGTGTGCACACCGTCGAAGGTCAGTTCGGAGTAAATCTCGTCGCTCAAAACCAGCAGGTCTTTTTCGCGGCAGAAATCGGCGATCTTGGTCAACTGCTCCAGGCTGCACGTGCCGCCGGTGGGATTGCACGGCAGGTTGAGCATGAGGATTTTGCAGCCCGGAACCCAAGCCGCACGCAAGGCCTCGGCGGTGAGCGCGAAACCGTCCTTGGCGTAGGTCGGCACCGCAATGCCCTCAGCATGCACAAGAGCCACGCTGGGGTGGTACGAAACGTAACAGGGCTGGTGATACATCACCTTATCGCCCGGGTTGCACAAGGCGCGCAGGGCGAGGTCGATCGCCTCGGAAACACCGACTGTGACGAGAATCTCGTCCTCAGGGCGGTAGTTGACCGAAAAGTGCTCGGTTACGTAGCCGGCGATGGCGCGACGCAACTCGATCATGCCAAGGTTCGACGTGTAGTAGGTCTTGCCCTTTTCGAGTGCGTAGATGGCGGCTTCGCGCACATGCCACGGGGTAACAAAATCGGGCTCGCCCACACCGAGGGAGATCACGTCCTGGCCCTTCATCTTGGCCACCAGCTCGAAGAAATCGCGAATACCACTTTTGGGCAGCGCAGCCACATGGCTCGCAACCCAGCGTTTGGAGTCAGAACTCATGGGATAACGTTAAACTTAAGGGGCGACAGTGAGCCGGGTCGACGAGCTCTCGTTTTGCTCAATCAAAAAGCCGCCCTCCTTATAAGAGCGGAGCATGAAATGGGTGCTGGTGGACAGCACCCCTTCGAGCGTGGACAGTTTTTCAGACACAAACCCAGCGACCTTCTGCAGACTGGAGCCATCCACGATCACGAGCAGGTCGTAACCGCCCGACATCAAGTAGCAGGACTCAACCTCGTCGAAGCGCGCCAAACGCTCGGCTAGACGATTAAACCCGCCGCCACGCTCAGGGGTCACCTTAACCTCAATGACCGCGCGAACAGCGACACCAGCTCCTTCACGAGAAAGGTCGAGCACCGGACGCCAGCCGAGGAAGATTTTATCTTTTTTCAGCTGCTCCAGGTGCTGTTGAACTTCGACTTCGGACAGCCCGACGACTTGCGCCATCTGGGCCGTGGAAAGGTGTCCGCCTTCGAGTAACAGCTTAAAAACAGGGTTCATGTGAAGGCCAACTCCATAAGGCTGCCCGCACCGACGCCACTCCTTTTTTTCATGACTTCGGCGTAGTCCCATGAGTCACGCCTCAAGATTTGTACCGCAGAAACATAACTTCGACGACCCACGCGCGGCTTGCCAAGCCCCCCGCGCACCACTGAGGATCAGCTCAATAAACCGAGATGGGCCGCATACATAAACACGCGCGTGAGCGCCTTAACTTCGTCGGCGAAGTCCCTACCCCCACGCGGCTTTCGGCCTGCAAGACCTTCTTGCGACTCGAAAGCGCCATGATCCGGATGCGGCACGACGCCGGCGAATCCGGCCTGCCCGTCGCCAGTGCCCGCAGTGCCATGATCGATGTGATGCTGTCGCATTTATTCGACTACGCCATCGCCTCCTACGAGCGGCTTAACGGCAAATTGCCCGCCCCCGTTTCTCTGCTCGCCATCGGCGGCTACGGGCGCAGCGAACTAAGCCCGCACAGCGACATCGACATCATGTTTCTGTTTCCGTCCAAGGTGAAAGAAGCGGTCATCAAGCCGCTGCAAGCACACCTCACCAACGACATTTTATACATCCTCTGGGATTGCGGCCTCAAGGTGGGGCATTCCACGCGAACCATCGACGAGGTCTTCATCGAAGCCCGCAAGGACATCCAAAACAAAACCGCCCTGCTCGAAGCCCGGCTGGTGGCGGGCTCGTCCACGCTGTTTGAGGGTTTTGTGCAAAGCTACCGGGCCTATTACACGATCGAAGACCCCAAGGGCTACATCGACTCTCGGATGGAAGACCAGCGCAGCCGCCGGGCCAAGCATGGCGACTCGGTTTTCCTTCAAGAACCGGATATCAAAAACGGCGTTGGCGGAATGCGCGATTATCAGAACGTCATCTGGATGGCGCGGGTGAAACTGGGCATCAGCGAACTTAAGGATTTGGCCGATCAACAGTATTTGCGGCAAAATGAGCTGCGGGATTTCCGCCGCGCCTACGAGTTTTTGCACCGCGTCCGCAACGAGCTGCATTTGCAGAAAAAGCGCCCCACCGACGTGCTCGACCTGGAAGCGCAACCCCGCATCGCCCTCGGGCTGGGTTACGCCAACAGCAACATGCTCGGACGGGTCGAGCAGTTCATGCGCGATTATTACCGAGCCGCGCAGACCATTTATCGCATTTCGCGCACCGTGGAGAGCCGCCTCGCCCTCACCGTTGAAAAAACCAGCCGGTTCCAATCCTTCCGCGACTTGGTGCGTTCGCGCCGCTATGAACGCGTCAAGCACCTAGACGGCTTCGTCCTGCGTAACCAAGAACTGAGTGCGGAATCCCCCAATGTGTTTCGCGACGACCGCGCACGCATGATCCGCGTTTTCCGCCACTGCCAAAGTCTTGATGCGCAAATGGACCCGGCGCTGCAGGCCTTGATACGCGAATCGCTCCCACTGATCACGCGCAAGGTCTCGGAGTCGGTCGATACGAACACCAGCTTTAAGTCGATCCTCGCCGAATCGGGTAACGTCTACCCCACGCTCGCGCTCATGCACGAGTTGGGGGTGCTGGGTCGCTTCATCCCCGAATTCGACGGGCTGACCTGCTTGGTGCAACATGAATATTATCACCGGTACACGGCTGACATCCACACGCTCAACGCCATCCGCGAGCTGGACCGTATTTTCACCGAAGCCGAGCCGATCACGCTCAAATACCGCGCCGCTTTGCACGAAACGGCCGAGCCTACACTACTTTATTTGATCTTGTTGCTGCACGACATCGGCAAGGCCCGGGGCATCCAGGGACACGCGGAAAGCGGCGTGGTGATTTCCCTGCCAATCCTGAAACGCCTCGGCGTGAGCCCCGAAAGCAGCGAATTAGTCACCTTCGTCATTAAAAATCATCTCATCATGGCACGCTTTTGGCAGAAGCGAGATGTAGATGACCCCAATACCGCCGCTGCATTTGCCGAACTGGTTCCCGATACCGACAAGCTCCGCCACCTCTACGTGCACACGTTTTGCGACGCCCGCGGCACCGCAGAGGGGCTCTGGAACGGCTACAAAGACGCGCTCCACACCAGCCTCTATGCCGCCACCCTCGATCACCTGGTGCACGGCCCCACACTGGTCACGCGCAACTCGGAACGCCTGCAAATGACTTTCCAAAAACTAGTTTCGCAAAAACTGGGCGACCTCAGCAAGGACGAGATCGCCGCGCACTTTAACCTGCTGCCCGAGCGGTATTTCATCCACACCGACGAGGCCGAGATCACCCTACACCTGCGTATGGTTAACCGCCTGTTGAAATCCATCAGCGAGGCAAACTCGATGGGGAGCCTGCGACCCGTCATCGAGTGGAATGACGACCTCAACCGATCCCTTACCGTGGTCAATATCGTCACGTGGGACCGCGCCGGGCTTTTTTACAAATTGGCCGGAGCCTTCAGCGTGGCAGGACTTTCGATTCTCGGGGCAAAAGTAATTTCGCGCGCCGACCATATTGCCATCGACACCTTTTATGTAGTCGAACCCAACCGAGGCATCGTGCAAAGCGCCAAGGCGCAGGAGATTTTTGCGCGCACCGTTGAAGAGGCATTGGTTAGCAACAAGGACCTCTATCCCGACATCGTTGCGCAGGCCCGCAAGCTGCCCGTACCGCGCTATACCGCTGTCACTAAAGGAGATCTCCATCACGGCTCGTTCCCTCCCACCGTGGAGGTTTACCACGAACTTTCGATGCAGCGCACCATCGTCGAAGTCCAAGCCCGCGACCAGATCGGCCTGCTTTTCCGCCTGGCCAAAACCATCAGCGATCACGGCTACGACATCACCTTCGCCCGCATCGGCACGGAGCGCGGCATCGCCATCGACACCTTCTATATCGACAACGCCCCGGTCGAAGCCGACGCACCCTCCGACACCGCTCGCCTGCACGCCCTGCGCGATGCCCTCGCCCTGATCATCGCCCCGGTTGATCCCGTCGAACCGACCGACGCCGGCCAGCCCCCGTCGGTCATTACGTTCTGAGTTTGCGCGTCGCCTTTGCGGCGGGATACTCACGCCTTAACCATGGACGCCGTCACCGATCCGCGCGCCGACCGCGCCCTCTATCGCATTAGTAGCCTAGCCGGACGAATGGATGATCCGCGTGAAGCGCTCACGGCCATTCTCACGGTCACCATCGAGACCCTGCACGCCTTCTCAGGCTCGATTTCCCTGCTCAACCCCGACACAGGGAAACTCGAAATCGATGTCCATCATGGGCTTTTTACTGACGCCGACGAGGTAACGCTTCGCCTCGGACAAGGCATCACCGGCTGGGTCGCATTCCATGGCCGCCCCCAACTCGTGACCAACGTGGCCGCCGACCCGCGCTACGTCTCCATTCGCAAAGAGGTGCGCAGCGAAATGGCCGCGCCCATGGTCGAAATCGGCGGGCAAATTCTCGGGGTAATTAACGTGGACAGCGACCGCCTGGGCGGCTTTGACGAAGTCGACCTCGCTCTGCTCATTCGCATCAGCGAAGAAGCCACGGCGGTCATGCAGCGGCTCTGGCAATTGCGCCATCTCAAGGGCAAGGCCCGCCAGCTCGAATCCCTGATCACCATCGGCCAATCGTTGGTGGGCAAATTAGAGCAACAGGAGCTTTTCGACACGATCACGCGTGACGCCCGCATTATCACCAACACCCGCGCCTGCGCCTTTTACCTCTATAATGCGCCCCGCGACACTCTCAGCCTGATCTCGTTAACCACCGCCGCATCGCCCCCCCAGCCCCCCCCCCAGTGGCCCGTCTCATCCTGCCTGCTCTCCGCCGCCCTGCACACCCGCCGCCAGATCGAATTTCTCAACATCCAATCCCCCGAGTTTCGCGACGTGGTCGATATGCCGGCGGACCCCACGCTGCGCTCGTTACTCGCCGCTCCCGTAATTTACGAAAACGAGGTCATCGGGGTACTCGCCGTCTTCACCGACCACATCCACCGGTTTAACAACGACGAAAAGCGCCTGCTCGCCGCGCTCGCCTCCCTCGGTGCTGTCGCCCTGCAAAACTCGCGCCTCTACTCCCGCGTTTTCCAAAGCGAGGAGTCGCTGCGCAAAAATGAGCAGCTCACGACCCTCGGCCTGCTCGCCGCCGAGATAGCCCACGAAATCCGCAACCCCCTCACGGTAATCAAACTCCTGTTCGGCTACCTCGACCTGGATTTCCCCACCGACGACCCCCGCCGCACCGATGTTCGAGTCATCAGCGAAAAACTCGACCAGCTCGAAGCCATCGTTTCGCGGGTGCTCAATTTCGCCAAGGCCCCCTCCAGCCTCCATTCTCGCTGGACCCTGAACGACATGATTAGTGACACCCTGGTGCTCATCCGTCTCAAACTCGCACAGAGCAAAATCCACCTGCGTTTTGAGCCCTCCCCGCTGCCCGTGGTCGTCGAAGTTCACAAAGGCCAAATTCAGCAGGTGCTGCTCAATCTATTGATCAACGCCACCCAGGCGATGAACGACGGCGGTAAGATCATGATTCGGTGTGTAACGGAAAAACGCGGTGAAAGTGATTTCGCACTCATCGATATCACCGACACCGGTCACGGCATCCCAGAGGAGTTAAGAGCGCACATTTTCGACTCGTTTCTGTCCGGCCGCTCAGACGGCACGGGACTGGGCTTGGCCATCGCCAAACGGATTATGCTTTCACACTACGGAGACATTACCTTGCTCGAATCCGGGCCGACTGGCACCACCCTGCGGCTCGCACTTCCAATCGTCAATTAAGCTCCCATGACATCCTTTTCCGAAAAACGCCCCGTCCTCGTCGTCGCTGCCATCGGCCTGTTAATCGTCGGCGTCCTGGTGCTGTTCCTCGCCCGCTTGCCCATGCAAGCCCGCATCGTCGTTTGCGTGGGTAACGTGATCGCCGCCGGCGTCCTAGCCGTCGCTGTTCGCCAGCTCCCACCGCGCTGAACGGCTGCGGCTGAAATCCGCGTGAATCAACGGCTCGATTAAGCGCGGTAAAAGTCGCGCAACGCTTCAATTGACGAGCACGCCAAACCACTCCTTAGATGTCCAATTCTCATGAGCGTCCCCTCCATTAACATCGGCATCTGCGGCCTCGGTACCGTCGGTCAAGGCGTGTGGAAACACATCGAGGCCAACCGCGCCGCCCTCGAATCCCGCCTCGGCGTCACGCTCAACCTGGCCCGCGCCTCCGTGCGTGATCTCAAAAAGAAGCGCACCGTCCGCGTAGCCGCGACCAAGCTGACGCTCGATCCCCTTTCGATCGCCACCGATCCGTCGATCCACATCGTCTGCGAGCTCATTGGCGGAACCTCCTTGGCCCGCGACGTCACTCTCGCCGCCCTTAAGTCCGGCAAGACGGTCGTCTCCGCCAACAAAGCCCTGCTCTGCAAACACGGCCCCGAGCTTTTTGCTGCCGCGCGTAAACATGGCGGCCACTTCTTATTCGAGGCATCGGTCGCCGGCGGCATTCCCATTATCAAAGCCCTGCGCGAGGGCCTGGTCGCCAACCGTTTCAAGCTCATCTACGGCATTCTCAACGGCACCTGTAACTACATCCTCACCCGCATGGAGCGCGAGGGGCTGGCCTACCCGAAAATCCTCGCCGAGGCCAAGGCGCTCGGTTACGCCGAGGCCGACGAATCCCTCGACGTCGAGGGCTGGGACACCGCCCACAAAGCCTCGATCCTCGCCTTCCTCGCCCACGGTATTTGGGTGCCCACCGAGAAAATGCTCGTCGAGGGCATCACCCACATCACCCAGACCGACCTCGCCTACGCCCGCGAAAACGGTTTCGCGATCAAGTTGCTGGCGATCATCTCCTGCGAGGCCGACACCGGCGAGGTGTTTGTACGCGTTCACCCGACGCTCATCCCGCGCACCAAGGTGTTGGCCAACGTCAACGAGGTTTACAACGGCATCTCCGTCACCGGCGACGTAGTGGGCGAGACCGTTTACATCGGCCGCGGCGCCGGCCAGGACCCGACCGCCAGCGCCGTGATCAGCGACATCGTTGACGCCGTGATTCTCCTAAAGCGGGGCAACGGGCAACTGCCCGCTCCTGTCGAGACCCACGCCACCCTCACGCCGCTGCAAAGCATCACCGGCAGTTACTACCTGCGCCTCGAAGTTAAAGATGAGCCCGGCGTACTCGCCAAGATCGCCAGCGCCACGGCCACGCTCGACGTGAGCATCGCTAGCGTTCTCCAGCGCCCCAGCGAAACCGCCGGAGCCGCCTCCCTTATCCTCACGACTCATCAGTCCAACGAAAAGGCGATCCGCGCCACCGTTGCCCGCCTCAAGAAACTGTCCTGCGTCATCAGCGAACCAGTACTCCTGCGCATCGCCGACTTCGCCGCCTGATCTTTTTTTAAACCCACCTCTTTCCAAAACCCATGGCTAGAATTGTCCAAAAATATGGCGGCACCTCGGTTGGTGACGTCGAACGCATCCGTAAAGTCGCCGAGCGCGTGAAGGCGATCCGTGACGAGGGCAACGAGCTCGTCATCGTCGTCTCGGCGCGTGCCGGTGTGACCAACGAACTGATCGCCCGCGCCAAAGCCGTGTGCGCCAACCCGAGCGAGCGCGAGATGGACCAACTGCTCTCCATCGGCGAGCAGGAGACCATCGCCCTGACCGCAATGGCGCTGCACGGCGTCGGTGTTCCGGCGGTCTCCTACACCGGCGCACAAGCCGGCATTTTAACCGACACAGTTCACACCAAGGCCAAGATCACCACGATCAACGCCAAGC
>JBILJE010000141.1:0-7874 GCA_044377395.1 Rariglobus sp.
CTGGAACTCGCCAGCCTCGAAGTAGAGATTGGCGAGGGTAAAACGCGCGCCGTAGTCGTTCGGGTAGCGTTCGACGTAGTCCTTGGCCTCGATCAAAAGGGTTTCGGCAAAATCACGCTTCGCCTTGGCCAGCGACTCCACCAAAGCGGCATCGCCGGGAGCCAGCGCCACTTGCGTCTCAATATCCTTGATCCGATTGGCCAGCATCGCGTGCTTCAGTTCCGACTCTTGCTTGGCAAGCGTCGTATCGGCGGCACCCGCCGGCAGCGCGCGGGCCTTGCGGATGTAATCAATGGCCTCCTCGAGCTTGTTGAGCTTCTTGTAGCCCTCCACGACGCTGCGGTAGTGGTTAAGATTGTCCGGCTGCGCCTGCAGGCGGACCAAGGCCTCGTCGATGAGCTTATGCGTCATCTCATCGGAGGTCACGATCTTCGCAGCCTGCTCGAGCATGGTCGACTGGGCCTCGTCCTTGAGCTTGTCGCGGAACGAGCCCTTCTCCTCCCAGTTGCCCTTCTCGGTGGTCTGGGCGATGGCGGCCTTACGCATGAGCGAGAGCCCATCACCATCCTGCGGCTTGAGCTTGAGCAGTTCGTCGGCGGCGCGCAGCGCATCCTTGGGCCGTTTGGCCTTCAAACAGGCCTCGCCGAACTCCAACAGCGCCTCGCGATCAGTCGGGTTGAGCTCGTGAATCGACTCCCAGGCAAACACGACGGTCTCGGGCCAATCAAAAGCCTGCGCGGCCTCGGCGAGCAACTTGAGGCCCGGAACGCTGGTGGGATCGGCCGCGAGCATCTTCTCGGCATTTTCCAGCAGCTTCTCGGGGGATTTAGCCCCGCCGCCAAACAGGAAGCCGGCGTTGGTAACCGAGCCAAACGCCTTGGCGAACAGCTTGGTTTTGCCACCGTGCTGACGCAGTTGCGCGACGCGTTGAAGGCGTCTAACAGCCAGGCAGTTTGGGACAGTTTTTAAAACTTGAGCGGTTACGTCCAAAACGTACTCGAGATTGCCTCGCTGGAGGGCGATTTGGGAATTCTCGATCTGCTTCTGAACGCGAGGGTCGAGCGATAAAACGGTAACTTCAGGCATAGGGGGATAGCGCAAAAACAACGCCCCACCGCAGCAGGGGTCAACGCTAGATTGGCAGCTTAAACCACATCCATATCCAGGCCCGCCGCCTTGGCCAAGCGCTCCAGCCCCGCCGCCACAACGGCGTCCGAGGGCCCTTCGACCAAAAGACGTAACTTGGCCTCGGTCCCGGAAAAACGCACCAACACCCGCCCCTGCGCACCGAGCTCCGCCTCCACCGCGGCAATTGCCCCGAGCAAAGCCCCGCAGTCCGCCATGTCGCGCTTTTCACGCACCTTGAGGTTGCGCGTGCCTTGAGGGAATTTCTTGAGCACGCGGCGCAACTCCGAGAGCGGGCGCCCCGTGGCAAGCATCACCTCGATGACTTTAAGCGCCGCAACCAACCCGTCACCCGTAGGGGAAATATCCGCACAGATAATGTGTCCACTCGACTCGCCGCCCAACCGCGCGCCCTCCGCCAGCATGCTTTCGCTGACATAACGATCGCCCACGGAGGTGCGAACCACCCGGCCGCCAGCAGCGGAGATCGCCGCATCAACGCCAAGGTTGCTCTGCACAGTGACTACCAGCGTGGACGCAGCCAAACGGCCTTGGGCGAGCGCATGCAAGGCAAGCAAGGTGAGCACCTCGTCGCCCTCGACCACGGCGCCGGTTTCATCGCACAACAGGCAGCGATCACCATCGCCATCATGCGCGATACCCAGCCGCGCCCCGGTGGCGCGCACTTTATTCGCCAAGGATTCGGGGTATTCGCTGCCGACACCGAGGTTGATGTTCACGCCATCGGGCGCGTCGCCCAGGCCAATCACCTCGGCACCCAGCGCACGCAGGACAACCGGGCTGGTCGCAGCCGTCGCGCCATTGGCCGTATCGAGCACGATGCGCCAGCCCGCCAGCGCCTGGGCAGGGAGCAGCGCCTGGGCCGCGCCGATATAATCCGCGCGCGCATCCTGCGCCGGGAAAACCGCCTCGACCACGCTGGGCGTCGCCGGGAGCAGCGACTCGATACTCACCTCGTCCTCGTCGGTGAGCTTGATGCCAGTGCCCAGGAAAAACTTAATGCCATTATCTGACGCCGGATTGTGCGAGGCCGTGATGACGACACCGAGCACGGCGTCACTTAGGCGCACCGCACGGGCGACCGCAGGAGTCGGCACCACACCCAACGAAACCGGCTCGAGCCCGGCGGCGGCAAGACCGGCGGCCAAGGCCCGCGCCAGTGACTCGCCCGAGGCGCGCGTATCCCGGCCGATGAGCACGCGGCCCTTGCCGCCCACCCAACGCCCGGCGGCTTCGCCCAAGCGGGCGGCGAACGCTTCGTTCACCACCGGACCACCATAAGGACCGCGGACGCCGTCTGTGCCGAAATAGCTACGTTTCATTTTTTGAAAAATTCCCGAGTGGCGGTGATCTTGGCCCTCACAGCGCCTCCGAGTAACAACTCACGCGCCTGCCCCGTTCCCGCCGCCACCGATGCGGTGCGCCCCGTTATCCACAGTGCCGTGGCCGTGTTGAGCACGATGGTATCCACCAACCCTGCAGGCGCGCGCCCCTCCAGCAGCGCTTCAACAATCGCAAGATTGGTCGTGAGGTCACCTCCCGCCAGATCCGAAAACGGTGAAGCCGCAAAGCCGTAATCAGCCGCGTTCCAGACGCCGTCCACCTGACGCAACCGGCCGATGCCCCGCACCCGGTTCGACGTCGCCGTGGTGAGTTCATCAATACCGCTTCCCGGCCCGATGACCCCATGGGCGGCCAGCCCGGCCTGCGAACCCAGCAGGTCGAGGACATCCGCCAGTTTGCTCACCCACGGTTCGGCAAACACGCCCAGCAGGATGTTCGCGGGACGCCCCGGATTGATGAGAGGCCCCAGAATATTGAAAACCGTGCGCCGGCCCTGAGCGGCGAGTGTTTTCCGTGTCGGTGCGATATGGCGGAACGCGGGGTGGTAGGCAGGCGCAAAGAAAAACGCGTAGCCGAGCTCGTCCAACCCGGCGCGCACCTGCTCGGGCGAAGCCTCGAGGTTCACGCCCAGAGCGGCCAACAGGTCAGCGCTGCCACACTTGGACGTAATGCCGCGATTGCCGTGTTTCATCACGGTCACACCCGCACACGCCAGCGTGAGCACCACCATACTTGAAATATTAAAGCCCCCGGCCATGTCGCCTCCGGTGCCCACGATATCGATCGCCCCTGCCGACCAGCGCTCCACCCCAGGATCGATCGCGCGGGCGCGGAACGCACGGGCAAACGCGGCGATCTCCGCCACGCTCTCCCCCTTGTCGGCCAACGCCGACAAAAACGCCGCCTTGGGCTCATCGGCCTGCGCAGGCGAAGCCAGCTCAACGACCGCGGCCTCCACCTCGGTGGCGGTGAGATCATGGAGCGCCTGCAGCCGGAAGGAAAGTTCGATGAGTGCGGACATGGTGTAACAGGGGAACGAAAAACCTTAATGGTAGGGAAGCATAAACTCGACAGCCACGGTGAGTTCTGGGAGCAAACGCGGGTGCGTCGTATTTTATTTCTCCTCGCAGTAGGCTTGGTTTCCGTCCTTCCCGCCTTCTCCCAACCTGTGGTGCCGGCTGCTGCTGCGCCGGTAGCCGAGCTCAGTTCACGCGATGCGGTCATCCTTGGCCTCGTCGAGGGCATCACCGAGTTTCTCCCCGTATCGTCCACCGGCCACCTGATCATTGCCAGTCACGCACTAGGACTGGAAAAAGAGGAGCCGCTGCTGGATGCCGAGGGCGAGCCGCTGTGGTACAAACACCCCTCGGCCAAAAATCCCGAGGGGGAACCGCTGACCCTAAAACTCGCCGCCGACACCTACACCGTGGTCATCCAAGCCGGAGCCATCGTCGCCGTCGTGCTGATTTACTGGGGACAACTGATGGGGATTCTGCGCGGCCTGATGGGCAAAAACAGCGCCGGACTACGCCTGCTGCGCAACATCATCGTTGCGTGCATTCCGGCGGTTGTGCTGGGCCTGAGCTGCGGCAAGCTGATCGACACATACCTATTTTCCATCGAAGCGGTCGTGGCCGCGCTCGTCAGTGGGGCGGTGCTCATGTTTGCGGCGGAACGCTGGCGCAAACAGCAGCCGAGTATGAGCGTAGGCCGATTGGAACCCTCCGACTTAAGCGTGCGCCAATCCCTAGGCATTGGCCTCATGCAATGCTTGGCGCTCTGGCCCGGCATGAGCCGCTCCATGGTCACGATGGTGGGCGGTTATTTTTGTGGCCTGTCGCCCTCCCGCTCTGCGGAGTTCAGCTTTCTGGTCGGGTTGCCGATATTGACCGGGGCCGCCGCGCTCAAGTCGTACAAAGCAGGTCCGGCCATGCTCGAAGTCTTTGGTGCCCCCTCGGTGATTCTTGGCAGCCTGGTCGCCGCCTGCGCGGCCGCCCTCGCGGTGAAGTTCCTCGTCAACTACCTCAGCCGACACGGCCTCATTGTATTCGCCATCTACCGCCTCGCCCTTGCCGCCGTCCTCGGCGCCTGGTTTTTGGTGCAATAACATTCCAGGGGCCCCCGCCGAATCAGCGGGTGCGGTGGCGTCTTTGGGCGGCCATAAAAGCCCCGCTGGCGCTCGGCTCGGGCGCGTGAGATGTGCAATTTTTAAAACAAAACGCCCCTGCAAGACGTTAATCGCTCAGCCATCTCCCAACGGAGTCTAATCGGGCGCGCGATTTCCCCTCACCCGATTTACCGCGACCCGATTCCACCGATTTAGCTACGCTCCATCTCACCGGAAAAAATGCTACAGGACCCGCCCTCGTGCTTGCGCCAACCGTGCGTACGCGTTGCGTTGAGCCGATGCGCATTGCTTGGACTACCCTGCCGGATCGTGCCAGCGCCGACCAACTGGCGGCCGCAGCCGTCTCCGCACATCTGGCGTCCTGCGCACAAGTTGAAGGCCCCATTTCGTCCCACTACCTGTGGGACGGGGTGCAGGAAAAATCCGAGGAATATCGAGTCGTCTTTAAAGGCATGCCGGCTCAAATCGCCAGCTTGGAAGCTTGGGTCCATGCGAGGCACCCGTACCAAGTTCCGGAGTGGATTGTGATAAAGACCGAACATGTTTCGGAAAAGTACTTGTCATGGGCCCGATCGCGCCTTAACCCCTAACCCTTTCACAAGTCAAAATCCTCTTTTATTAATCACCATGTCACAGCACAAAAGTCTCCAAGGCGCCTCCGGCATCGTCATCAAACGTAACGTTCTCAAGCGTTTTGAACGCGTAGCCGTACTCAAGAAGCGCGGTCAGTGGAAAGAGGGCGATCGTGTTGCCGGTCTGCGTAAGACCAAGCCCGAAGTCTAATAGCGCGATCTCCCGATCGCTTTTGAAAACAGGCCGTCCACAAGACTGCCTGTTTTTTTGTGCCCCGACCTTACGCACACCCTTGCACCTGGAGCCCACACGCCTAAGCCCCCTTTATTCTCTTCATCGCGGCGGTGATCGGCGATTCATTGAACTACTGGATCGGCAGCAAATTTGGCCCTGCGGTATTTCGTCGCGAGGACTCGATGCCCATAGCGATTGAGGCCCTGCGAGCTTGGCGCGCGCACCGCTCCAACCGGAGCCTTTCTTGATCCGCCAAGACGAATAATAGGCCAACGGGACGCAATCCCGGTTACCCGTTCAATTGATCGCCACCGTGTGATTCTGCTTCAACGGGTCCCTCAACCCCGAGATTACGCAGGACTAAGTCCAACTGCCCATTGAGCTCATCCACTTCGTTCGCCAGCGAAGCAGCGGTTAACTGAAGCGGTGTAAGCAGGCGCTGATCGGGAATTACTTCCTTCCAATTCGCACCCGCACAGACCCGATCGGTGAGCCATCGCGAAGCATATAGAAGGCAATTTAACTGCTTATGTGCCACAGCTCCTTGCGGGGCATGCTGCCACCGAATCGGTTCCGACATCTCAGGGGGAAACTCCCACCCGCGCAGTACAGCCGCCCCCACTTCCGCACTGGTAAAGCCGAGTAAAACACGTTCGCCCTCAGAGAAATCATTCGGGAACCCTCGCCCGAAAAAACCCAGTGTCGGCATATGCCGCTGCACCCACTGATCGACCGCGACCATGCCAACCCCATGCAGTAAACCCATTGTATACGCCGTGTTAGGATCTTCACCACGCATCCCTGCAAGCCTTTCTGCAGCCAAGCCACAGACCACCGAACGCCGCCAAAATTCATCAGCCTCCATGTTATACGAGACCAGCGACTGCACCAAAACCTGCTCAGCGACCGCGTTGGCCACGATTTCAAAAATAGGGTTAAAGCCAATTCGATTGACCGCAACCGCCACCGAGTGGCAGCGCACACCGCGCGAAAACACCATGCTGTTGGCGGCTTGCAGCACCCGGGCCGAAATCCCCGGGTCCAGCCGCACCAGATCGATGATCTGCTGGATATCGACGTTAATATCCACCAACTGACGCTTCAACAGCGGTAAAACCCGCGGGGCCGAGGGAGGGAAATGTAAAGACTGGGCGACAGTCGCGACCGAGACTTTTGCCGCAGATGGTACGTTGGACGCATTCATGATGGGGAAATCACCTGATGCTATCTATCGGCACATTTACCGAAAACTTTTGTGAAATCGACGCGGGTCCGCCCGTTTCCCCTCCCCAACCCCCACAACCGGCTGAACTCCATTCACTCCGACCGACAAACTTTAGGCTCCTTTATACAAAAAATCCATCACCGCGCCTAGCATTTACCTCGTTTAGGCGTAGCTTGTTCAGCGCTGAAACTCGCTGGGGTTTGGTCAATTCGCTGAAGCCCCGACCTGATTCCGGCTTTTCCATGGTCGTCCGCTCCACCCCTTAATCGGCCAACGCCACGATTCATGTCACCCACGACAAATAGAATCCAGAACCACCACATACCCCATGCAAATGACCACCCTACTCCCGCCCTTGGCCGAAGAAATGGCCGAGGAACACGCGATCACCCATGAAGAAATCGCCCGCCGCGCCCAAGAACTCTGGAGGGAACAAGGGCGTCCGCTCAACTGTGACCTCGCCATCTGGCTGGAGGCCGAAGCCGAACTCCAAGCGATCAAACACAAAGTTTACCGCCACCCTCACCTTAACCTCACCTATTAAGCCACCCCAACCCCGAAAGGAACCCGTTTATGCTCAGCAAATTCACCATCGACTACGTTATTTTTCCGCAGCACAACTCCACCATTCGAACCCACTTTGCCGAAGACCCAATCGAGGCAGAGGAGTTTCTTATGAGTCTGTTGCTGCTACACGCCCGGATTACCGCTATTCGCCACGAAGGCGGCATGCTGACTCAACACCAGTTTGACCGGATGCTCAAAATCGCCGCAGAACGCATCGTCTCTCAATTGTTGGCTGAGTCCATCCAGGTCGACGCATCCGACATCAAGAATCGATTTGGCTTCGCTGCATGACTTCAACCGCCATCATTAGAAAACTGTCACGAGTCGCCATTAACCTTAAAGAGTCGGTAAGACCGGTAGATTTTTCGGCCTGCTGAATCATTGATTATTAGTGCTCAGCGGTGGTTAAAACGTCCATTTTCGTGGCCCCGAAAAGCTCGGCGGTCGGACTTCGATCTATTTAACCCGAATTCCTGAGTTGGCGGCGATGAGCTGGAGCAAGATGCTGGTGGAAATGGCCGTGAGTGAATCCCCTCGATGCCCAAAAGTGCATTGAGTGGGTGAGCGAACGAGCAGATCCACAGCAGATTACGCCAGTTCGCATCGAACCACTTCGGAGTTGATGTTTTAGCCACAAAAAAGCCCAGCCAACTCTCA
>JBILJE010000142.1:0-7829 GCA_044377395.1 Rariglobus sp.
TGCGAAACCTCGGGTGGTGAGCAACAACGCACCGCCATTGCACGTGCCTTGTTTCAGGAGCCGGAACTCTACCTGGCCGACGAGCCCGTCTCCAATCTCGACACTTACCTCACCGGGCGCGTGCTCGGGATCTTGCGCCAAGAAGCAGCTCGGCACGGACGCACGGTTTTTTGCGTGCTGCACAACCCCCAACTGGTGGACCGCTTTGCCGAGCTCGTCCTCAGCTTTGATCCCGCCGGCGACGGCGCTTGGAAACTGCGTAAAGTGGCCTCCCGATGATCCCCCGCGACTCGTCTAATCCTTCCCCGTCGACCTCCCCAGCGTCCCTCCCGGGGGCGGGTCTTGTTTCCGCCGCCGGCAGCGCTGGCAACGCGGCCCCGGGCAGTCCTCCGGAGCCGCCTCGTCTGCCCGAACTGCCCTGGTATGAACGACTCAATGTGCTGGGGGTTTCCCTGATCATCTTCCTGCTTGCCTGCGCCGCCTCAACCCCGGCGCTTCGCGGGTCCGGCCGCGAGCTCGACTATGTGGGCAACCTGCGGCGTTTCCTCGGCTACTTTTTCCCGCCGGACTTTTCGGTGTGGCCAGAGACCCTGCGCGCGCTGGCTGAAACCGCCCAGATTGCGGTCATGGCCACGGCCTTTGCGATTGTGATCGCGTTGCCGCTCGGGGTGGCTGGTGCCCGCACACTCGCCCCCCGCTGGCTGGTGACAACCTCACGCATGCTGCTCAATGTCATCCGCACGGTGCCCAGTCTGATCTGGGCGCTCATCGGCGTGGCCATCGTGGGGGCCAATCCCTTGGCTGGGGTGATCGGGCTGACGTTTTACAGCGTGGGCTATTTGGGGAAATTTTTCAGCGACGCGTTTGAGTCGGTGGATTTGGAGGTCGCCCGGGGGCTGCGCGCGATTGGGGCCGGGCGCATTCAGGCCTTCCAGCATGGTGTGTGGCCCCACGCCAAGCCGCTGGTGTGGAGTTACGTGCTGTGGATGATCGAGTACAACCTACGCTCGGCAGCGATCATCGGTTACGTTGGCGCCGGCGGACTCGGTGTGCAACTGGCTGGCTATCAAGAGTATTATCAATGGGAGAAGTTTGCCACGGTGCTCCTCTTTATCTTGGTGCTGGTGACGACCCTCGACGTGCTCGGCGAGTGGATCCGCAGCCGCATTACCCGCAAGCTGCCCCGTTCCCGCGCCTAACGCTGGCAGGAGCTTAAACCTAACGGGGTCAACACGGAGTGCAGACCTCTTCCGTCTGGGGGATTCCTGTTTTGGCCAATAATTGGCTTCGATTTCAAAACCTCTTCGATGCCTGCGCGCCGCGCCTTACCTATGCGCTACGGGACGACTCAATTACTTTGAGCTCCCAGCAATCTTAAAGCCACCGGTCGAGTAGTGAAGCGATGCTGCACCACCGTGTCCCGACGAGGGCGTCGAACGGCGCGCGACACGCCAACTCTCGCGGTGCTTACGAATCCAGTCGAGCAGGGCGCGTTCAAAACCGATGTCGTGTCCAATGCGTTCGGACTCAATCCATTTATGCCGGAGAACCTCTTCTCGCTCAGCTAGAAACTCTTGATACAGACTCGATTGCTTAACGAACTCACGCGAAGAGGAGTCGGTTGTATTTGGCTGTGTTTGATTCATGGCGACCATGGCGAAGGATGAAGTTGGCCAACTAGCTAACACTACCCGTTAAAATCGGCTCTGAATGGATTTCCTTAAGCATAAAAGAGTGCAAAGCATTAAATAATTGGAGGGTAAGCGGGCGGCTCTTTTGTAGTTAGGGCTGACAATAGCTATGACGGAAAATAGGCCGAGCCTCCGGTGTGTCAATTGAGAGGGCTTAATAGGCTTTTTTTTGCGTTTTTTTTTACGAAATCATGGGGTTGTGGCCATTGGCTTACGCGAAAGCTGCAGGAGGAGGCGGTCGCCGATTTCGCGGAAAATACCTGCGGCGAGGCTGTCAGGGGCGGTCATCACAATGGGTTTACCCGCATCACCTCCTGCGCGGATCTCGCTGATCAGGGGGACTTGGCCGAGCAGAACGGTGGCGAGGGAGTCCGCGGTTTTCTGGCCTCCGCCTTCGCCGAAGAGTTGGTGTTTCTGGCCGGCGGGATCGATGAAGTAGCTCATGTTTTCGGCGACACCGAGAAGGGGCACGTTGACCTTTTGGAACATCAGGCCGCCCTTGCGGGCCACGTTGGTTGCTGCCGGCTGCGGCGTGGTAACGAGCACGGCTCCGTCAAGGGGCAAGGTTTGTACCAGCGAGAGTTGCGCGTCACCGGTACCGGGGGGGAGGTCAACTAGGAGGATGTCCAGCTCGCCCCATTTCACGTTTTGCACGAATTGCTGGATGGTCTTCATGATCATCGGGCCGCGCCAGACTACCGGTGTGTTGTCGTCGACGAGGAAGCCCATGCTCATGACCTTCACGCCATAGTTTTCCAGGGGAAGCAGGTTGTCTCCTTCGACTTGGGGGCGGCCGTCGATGCCCATCATCAGCGGCACCGAGGGGCCGTAAATGTCGCAGTCCATCAAGCCCACGCGGCCGGGGCGGCCTTGGGCGGTGAGCAGTTGGGCGAGCGCACAGGCCAGATTGACCGCGAAGGTGCTTTTGCCGACGCCGCCCTTACCCGAGGCAATAGCCACGGCGTATTTGATCGTCTTGGGGGCGGCGGTGTTGCCGCCGAGATTACCACCTGCTGCGGCAGGGGTGCGCGCGGGTGCCACGGCGATGTCGATCACGGTGGCAGTCACCCCGGGGAGAGCGCGCAGGCATTTGTCCACCTCCTGCTTGAGGTGCAGGGGAATCTTGGGGTCAGAGCTGGTGAGCGAGAGCGAAACCTTGGCGGTTTCACCGACCAAGGCGGCCGAGCGCACCAGCCCAAAGGAAACGATGTCACGGCTGAAGCCGGGATATTTAACTTGTTTGAGGGCTTCTTTGATGTCGTCGGGAGTCACGGTAGGAATAAGGAAATTTGAGAACGTGTAAGGGTTTTACGTTGTTATAGGTGGCGGGCCTGTAAATAGAAATGGCCTGTCCTCCCGCAACTATCCGTCTCTCTTTTTCTGTCATGAAACTCCTGCTCCGTTCTCTCCTCGCACTGGCGATTCTCGCGCCAACCGCGGTTTTTTCCCAAGCCAGCCGTGACCTCGGCGAAGTCTCCATCTCCGCCGATCTTAAAACCATCGCGATGAGTGTCTCCGGTTCCACTCCCGAGCTCACCAATCTCGCCAATCTCGCCTTCAAGGCCCACGGGCGCATCCGTGTGGTCCCCACCGGCGGCAGCTTCGATATCAAGTTCGCCCCAGTAGCCGCCAATCAAGTTCAGGTCACCGTGACCAAGGCCGGCGCGGTGTTGCTCAATCAGGTCGCCCAGGGCACCAGCACGCGCAACGCCTTTTTCCGCGCAGCCGATGCGGCGGTCACTGCCACCACGGGACTCAAGGGGTTCTTTGCCTCGCGTCTGACGTTCATCAGCGAGTATTCGGGCAAGTCCGAGGTCTTCACCAGTGACTTGTTCTTCGGCGAGGTGCGCCAGATCACCAAGGACAACGCCCAAGCCATCACGCCGCGCTGGTCGCCGGACGGCGGCAAGATCCTTTACACCAGTTTCTACAAGTCGGGCTTCCCTGACATTTTCCTGCTCGATTTAAACAGCCTTCAGCGCACCACCTTCGTGAGCTTCAAGGGCACCAACAGTGGCGCACGTTTCAGCCCCAACGGTTCGCAGGTCGCGCTGGTGCTTTCCGGCGAGGGCAACCCCGAGATTTATGTGAGCAATGCCCAGGGTCGCGGCGTGGCCCGCCGTACGCGCTCGTCCTCGGTTGAGGCCTCGCCGGCCTGGTCGCCCGACAGCTCGCGCCTGATCTTTACCTCGGATGCGGCCGGCGGGCCTCAGCTTTACACGATGTCTGCGGCCGGCGGCACCATGCAGCGCGTGCCGACGAGCATCAGCGGCTACTGCGCCGAACCGGACTGGAGCGTGGGTGATCCGACCAAGATTGCGTTCACCACGCGCATTGGCAGCGGCTACCAGATCGCCGTGTTTGACATGGCCAAACGCACCCCTGCCAAGGTCGTTTCCAAGGCCCCGGTCGACGGCGTCGAGCCGAGCTGGCTGGCCGACGGCCGCCACTTGGTTTACACCGAGCGCGCCGCCAACAGCCGCAGCATCCATATCCTTGATACGGTGACGGGCAAGACCACGCGCCTGAGTTCTGCCCAGCTCAAGCAGACCTCGCAGGCCAGCGCTTGGCTGCGCTGAGGCGAGTCTGGTTTCACCGGTACATAAAAAAAGCCGTCCCGAATTCGGGACGGCTTTTTTGCGGGCGCTAATCAGCGTTTTTTGGCCGGGACGGCGAACTCAACTCAGGCGACGGCCTTGAGGTAGTTGGCCTCGGCGGCGTCCCAATCGACCACGTTCCAGAAGGCGGCGATGTAGTCGGGGCGGCGGTTCTGGTAGTTGAGGTAGTAGGCGTGCTCCCAGACATCGAGGGCGATGACCGGCTTGCCTTCGATACCGGCGACGGCCTTGCCCATCACCGGGCTGTCCTGATTGGCGGTGGAACCGACCGCGATTTTTTTGTCGGCGGTGACCAACAGCCAGGCCCAGCCGGAGCCGAAGCGGGTGGCGCCGGCCTTGGCGAACTCTTCCTTGAATTTATCGAAGCTGCCGAAGGTCGCGTCGATGGCGGCAGCGAGCTGGCCCTTGGGGGTGCCGCCCTTGCCGGGGCCGATGATCTTCCAGAAGAAGGCGTGGTTGGCGTGGCCGCCGCCGTTGTTGCGAACCGCACCACGGATGGCCTCGGGCAGCTTGGATAGGTCGGTGATCAGGTCGCACACACAGGCGGGGGCGGCGACACCGGCGTCAGCCAGAGCCTTGTTCACATTGGTGATGTAGGCTTGGTGATGCTTGGAGTGATGGATTTCCATCGTCTTGGCATCGATGTGGGGAACGAGGGCGTCGTAAGCGTAGGCGAGTTTGGGCAGTTCGTAGGACATGGTTGTAGGTATTGGGTTGAAAGAAATGGGTCGGTGGGAACTTGGCACCTCGGGTAAACGCGTCAACTGTGCTGACACTTTGCTGGGCGGCGGGAGCGGTTGCGCTTACAGGCCGAAGTGGCTCGCGGTTTTCCACCCCAAATAAACGCCCACAAGCGCGGCGACCCCGCTGATGCCAAACGACCAGAAAAAGCCCAGCGGCTCACCCAGCTCCCAGCCAACATAGCTGAAAATGGTCGAAAAAAGCAGGGGCAGAATTTTCATGAAAGGCTGGGCGTTTCGGGTTAAAGCCAATGGGTCAACAGGTCGCGTTGTTCGTCGCGGAAGCCAGTTTTTTGATAAAGCGAGCGGGCGCGGGCGTTGGTACGGCTGACTTCAAGGCGAAGGGTAGCGACCGTTGTCGTGCGGACCCATGCCTGGATTAACTCCAGTCCGCGCCGGCCAAGTCCGCAGCCGCGCTGGGCGGGCAATAGGTAAAACTCGTCGAGCAGGGCCATGCGACCGTGGAATTCCAGACTAAAGCCAAAGGTAATGACCGCATAACCGATCACGCTGCCGGCTGACTCGAGAAGTTGGATACTGCCGAGGTTGGGCTGGGCGAGCAGTTCTGCCAACGCGCGCCGGGCGATCGATTCATTAAAGACCAGGTGCTCCTCGGCGTAAAAGTCCCGCATCAGGTCGAGCAGCAGACCTGCGTCGGCGAGCGTGGCTGGCCGGGTTTGAAGCGGGGCGGGCGTCATGGTGCGGCTGGGATAAAAAGGCACCCGACGGGCGTTGGCTTAAAACTCGAAAGGGGGGCGGGAGCGCTCGGTGGGCTTGATGGTGCGTGGCTTTTCCTCGGCTTGTTGAGCCATGAATTTGATCAGGCGATCATTGAAGGTTTTGGCCGGGTCATGGCCTATCTTCTTAAGGGCCTGCACCAGCGCGGCCACCTCGACCAAGCGTGCGATGTCACGGCCCGGGCGCACAAATAGCTCCACGTGGGGGATTTTCATGCCGAGGATTTCGTAGTGGTTTTCTTCCAACCCGGTGCGCTCCTCGATGGCATCCGGCGTCCATTCGCGTAGCGAAACGACCAAGTCGATGCGTTGCTCGACGCGCACGCTTTTCACGCCGAACATTTCGGCGATATTGATAATGCCGATACCGCGGCACTCCATATAACCGCGGTTGAGCGGGCGGCTGGAGGCGATCAGGTCGCGTTCGTCGAGCAGTTTGATGCAGGTCAAATCGTCGGAGACGAGCGAATGGCCACGTTCGATCAGTGCCAGCGCGCACTCGCTTTTACCCACGCCGGAATCGCCGCGCAGCATCACGCCCACACCCTTAACATCAAGGGTTGTTGCATGCTCGGTGGAGGACGGGGCGAACTCGTTATCGATGCACAGCGTGGCCAGATTGACCCAGTGCATAGTGATCATGGCGGTGCGGAAAATGGGGAGCTTCCGATCGCGCGAGATCTGCTCCATCGCCGGGGTGGGGTGGAAATTTCGCGTGAGCACCAAGCACGGGATGCTGCGGTCCACCATCTCGTTCAGGATGAGAATCTGGGTGTCGTGGGAGAGCGTTTTGAAGAACGTCATCTCGGCGGCACCGAGCACCTGAATTCGCTTGTTTGCGAAGTACTTGAAGAATCCGGTCAAGGCGAGCGCGGGGCGGTTAATGGAGCCCTCCTTGATGAGTCGGTGGCGGCCCTCGGCACCGGAAATGAGGTCCAACTTGAGCTTGTCGCGGTAACTTTCTTCGAAGTGGGCGACAGTGATTCCGTGGATGGCCTTTGACATGATGGAGGGGGCTTTAAAGCACGATTAAAGGTTGAAGTCTTTACCTAGGTAAAACTCGCGGGCTTGCGCGTCGTTGATGAGGAACGCGCCGGTGCCTTCGCTGAGCACACGCCCTTGGTGGATTAGGTAGGCGCGGTCGACGATACGCAGCGTTTCGCGTACGTTGTGGTCGGTGATGATGACGCCAATGCCGCGCGATTTGAGCTGGAGGATTATTTTCTGGACCTCGGAAACCGAGATCGGGTCGATGGCGGCGAAAGGCTCGTCGAGCAGCAGGAATTTCGGATTGGTGACCAGCGCACGGGCAATCTCCAAGCGCCGGCGTTCGCCACCCGAGAGCGTGTAAGCGGGCTGTTTGGCCACGTGGGTGAGGTGCAACTCTTCGAGGTGCTGAGTCACCACGGCGGCGCGTTGGGCGCGGGGGATTTTAATAGCCTCGGCGATCGCCAGGATGTTTTCGGAGACCGTGAGTTTGCGGAAGGTGGAGGGCTCCTGCGGCAGATAACCGAGCCCGAGGCGGGCGCGCTCGTGCATGCGCAGGTGAGTGATGTCTTGGCCGTTGAGCAAAACGCGGCCACGGGTTGCTGGAACCAGCCCGACGACCATGTAAAACGTCGTGGTTTTACCGGCGCCATTGGGCCCGAGCAGTCCGACGATTTCACCGGCGTGCACACGCAGGTCGATGCCGTTGACCACGGCGCGTTCACCGTAGGTTTTCACCAAGCCATGGGCTTGGATCTCGGAGCGCGAGGATTGCAGTTCCGCTGCGGAAGACGGTGCGGTTTGCGCGATGGAACTCATGGTTTGGACGTAGGGCGGGGCAGGGCTGCGGGGGCCTGGACGGGCTTGTCTTTATCGAAGCCGAGGTCGCGAATGGCCGGGCCCTGGAGGCGGATGTTGTCGCCAAAAATCCGACGTTCGCCGCGAAGCAACACGATGCGGTCGCCGGTGGCAACGTAAGGGCCATCGTTGTCGATCACCACCGGTTTTTCGGTGAGCACGACGCGGTCCTCACCGGGAAATACCTCGGCTTTTCCG
>JBILJE010000143.1:0-7806 GCA_044377395.1 Rariglobus sp.
CCGACAAGTGGCTTTGCCATAGGCGGAGAGCGATAAACCAACCCGAGGGCCGACCGCAAACTGGTTTTCACGCGGATAGCTTGAATCCCGTGCCGAGTACGACTTGCTTACCCACCAATCGTATGAAGACCACCCGCTTTCCACTCCTCCGTTCCGCTCTGCTCACCACCGGGATCGTGTTCGCCCTCGCCGGCTGCAGCACGGTCAACCTCGACTCCGCCGGGGAAACCACGGCGGTTTATCAACTCAACGAATTCCGCATGGTGGTGAACTCGACCGCGCCAGCCACTTATGCCGCCACCCAAAAGGCGTTTCGCGAGCTCGGTCTCTTCGAGATCAAAAGCAGCAAACTGGAAACCTTTGCGGGCGAACTTTATGCCCGAACCACCAAGGACGAAAAGGTTTACGTGAGCATCGCCGAAATCAACAGTCGCCAGACAATCCTCAAAATCCGCTGGGGAACCGGCGGCGACAAAAAGAACTCCCTCGATCTCTATAAGCTGATCGAGCGCAACCTGCGCTGAGGCCTTGGGCGCGGGGCGTGGCGCCGATTTAATTGCCCCAAAAAGTAGCGCAGACTTCCAGTCTGCCTCGGCGGGTTGCCAAACGAAAACAATGCAGACTTGAAGTCTACGCTACTTTTAGAGGCAAACCTGCGCTACTTTTAACCTCCCGCCGCTGTCCCTCTTTTTATGGAAACCTATGTCGTTTGGACGCTCACGGCCCTGTTCACGCTGATCGGATTAGCCGGGGTGGTGATTCCACTGCTGCCGGGCACCACGCTGATCCTGCTGGCGATGGTTGTGCACAAACTGCTCCTGCCGGGCGATATTTCGTGGGCGGTGCTCGGCTGGATCGCCGGTTTTTGGCTGCTTTCGGTGCTCGTCGATTTCGTCGGCGTGGTGCTGGGAACGCGCGCCTTCGGGGGCGGCAAGTGGGGCATGCTTGGAGCGGGTGGCGGCGCGGTGATCGGCATGTTTTTTTCCCTGCCGATGCTGCTGCTGGGTACCGTGCTCGGCGCGGTCGTGGCAGAAAAACTCATCGCGCAAAAAACCAACCGGGCGTCGTTGCTGGCGGGTGTCGGTGCGGCGGTGGGTTTTCTGTTATCGACGATCGGCCGGCTGCTCTGCGCACTGGCGATGATCGTGCTGTTTGTGATGGCCGTCGCCAACGCGGGATAAAACAGGCGCGACGTCGGACACTACGCCACAAGGCGGTCGCCGCTTACGCATAAAAAAAGCCCCGACCAACGGTCGGGGCTTTTGCGGGATGAACACGCGCTGAATTACCCAAAAACAGCCTGCGGGCGAATTTACTTCTTTAACGCGCCGGCGATGCGGGTGAGGGCTTTTTCGACGTTTTCGCGGCTGTTGAAGGCGCTGATGCGCACGTGGCCTTCGCCGCATTTGCCGAAGCCGGCACCGGGGGTGCAGACGACCTGCGCCTCGTTGAGCAGTTTATCGAAGAAGGCCCAGGAATCGGTGCCGGTGTTGATCCAGATGTAGGGCGCGTTGTCGCCGCCGATGCAGCTGAAGCCGAGGTCGGTCATCGCCTTGCGGATGAGCGCGGCGTTGGCCAGATAGAAGTCGGTCATCGCCTTCACCTCGGCCTGACCCTCGGGGGTGAAGATCGCGGCGGCGGCCTTCTGCACGGGATACGAGACACCGTTGAACTTGGTGGTGTGGCGGCGGTTCCATAGCGCGTGAACTGAGTGGGCGTTACCCGCCAGGTCGTAGGCCATGAGCTTCTTCGGCACCACGGTGTAAGCGCAGCGCGTTCCGGTGAAGCCGGCGGTCTTGGAGAAGCTGCGGAACTCGATGGCCACTTCATCGGCACCGGGGATTTCGTAGATGGAGTGCGGGATTTGCGGATCGCGGATGTAGGCCTCGTAGGCGCTGTCGAAGAGGATCAGCGCCTTGTTCGCCTTGGCGTAGGCGACCCAAGCGGTCAGCTGCTCGCGGGTGGCAACCGCACCGGTGGGGTTGTTCGGGAAGCAGAGGTAGATCAGGTCGGTGGCAACACCGGGAATCGCGGGCACGTAGCCGTTGGCGGGAGTGGAATCCAAGTAGGTGATACCGGCGTAGCGGCCGTCGAGATTGGTGCCGGTGCGGCCCGCCATGACATTGGTGTCCACGTAAACCGGATACACCGGATCGGGGATGGCCAGCTTGAGGCCCTCGGTGGCGAAGATTTCCTGGATGTTGCCGCAGTCGCACTTGGAGCCGTCGGAAACAAAAATTTCGTCGGCGGCGATCGGGCAGCCACGGGCGGTGTAGTCGTGGGAGGCAATGGCTTCACGCAGGAAGGCGTAGCCCTGCTCGGGACCGTAGCCCTTGAAGGTGGCGCGCTGGGCCATTTCGTCGACGCCGGCGTGGAAGGCCTTGAGCACCGAGGGGGCGAGGGGCTCGGTGACGTCGCCGATGCCGAGGCGAATGATCGGCTTATCGGGATTGGCGGTGGTGTAGGCCGTCACGCGCTTGGCGATGTCGGAAAACAGGTAAGAGGCCTTTAGTTTCAGGTAGTTTTCGTTGATGCGGATCATGGTAGGTGGGTTTAAAAAGTGCGTAGTGGTGGGCGAAAAACTTGAATAAGCGCGGCGGCGAAGCTTAGTTCAAGCCTCGCGTTGTTCCGCGCGCCCCAACCGTTTCATGCAAACCATCACGTCCGTTTCCCAGATGCAGTCGCTCGCCGAGGGCCTGCGCGCCCAAGGCCAACGCCTCGCCCTCGTGCCCACCATGGGCGCATTGCACCCGGGGCACCTCAGCTTGGTCACGATCGCCAAGGGGATCGCCCAAGTCGTGGTGGTGACGATTTTCGTCAACCCGACCCAGTTCGGACCAAACGAGGATTTTTCCAAGTATCCGAAGCAACTTGAGGCGGATCTGGCGGCCTGCGAAGCGGCGGGAGTGGACTACGTTTTCGCACCGGAAGCGGCGGATATTTACCCCAAGAATTACTCGACCTACGTGATCGAGGAGCACATCGCCAAGCCGCTTGAAGGCGCGTCGCGTCCGGCACACTTCCGCGGAGTCACCACGGTGGTGGCAAAACTGTTCAACATCGTGCGCCCGCACGTGGCGATTTTCGGCCAGAAGGACGCCCAGCAAGTCGCGGTGATCAACAAGATGGTCACCGATTTGAATTTTAACGTCGAGATCGTGGTCGGCCCGACCCTGCGCGAAGTGGACGGGCTGGCCCTGAGTTCGCGTAACCGTTATCTGACGACGACCCAACGCGGTGAGGCCCTGGTGATCCACCGCGCCCTGCGCAAAGCCGCCGACATGGTTGCCGCCGGCGAGCGCCGCGTGGACCGCCTGATCGCCGAAGCCACCCACCTCATCGGTCAACAGCGCCGCGTGCGCATCATTTATGTGTCGATTGTCGACCGGCTGACGATGGAAGCCATCAAGGGCGAAATCACCCTGGGCAAGGGCGTGATGACCATCGCCGTCTGGGTCGACGAAGTGCGTTTAATCGACAACGAAATCCTGTGAGCACCGGACCTTCTTTTGACGTCCTGGTGATCGGTAGCGGCATCGCCGGCCTGAGCTTCGCGTTGAAGGCCGCACGATTGGGCCGTTCAGTGGCGATCCTAACCAAAAAAAACCAGGCAGAATCTAACACCAACTATGCCCAAGGCGGCATCGCGGTGGTCACAGCCCAGACCGACGACGTCGACAAACACGTGCAGGACACCTTGGTGGCCGGCGACGGCTTGTGCGACGAAAAGGTGGTGCGCGAAATCGTGCGCGATGGCCCGGCCCGCGTTCAGGAGTTGGTCGAGCTCGGCCTGGAATTTTCGCGGGATGCGAACGGCGGCTACGATCTCGGCCGCGAGGGCGGCCACACCGAGCGCCGCGTGCTGCACGTCAAGGACATGACCGGCAAGGCCATTGAGTCCGCGCTGATCAAGGCGCTTTCGCTGGAGCCGCGCATCGCGATGTACGAGCACATGTTCGCCATCGACATCATTACGCGCCGCAAACTCGCGCCCAAAACCCCCAAACGTGACGACCGCGTGCTGGGGGTTTACGCCCTCGATGTGCGCGACGGCCATGTCCTCACCTTTGCGGCGCCAGTGGTGATGTTGTCCACCGGCGGCGCGGGCCAGGCCTACCTTTACACAACCAATCCCGACATCGCCACCGGCGACGGCATCGCCATGGCGTACCGGGCCGGCATCGAGGTGCGCAACATGGAGTTTATCCAGTTCCACCCCACCGCGCTGTATTCAACCAGCGGATTGCGCTTCCTCATCACCGAGGCGGTGCGCGGCGAAGGCGCCATCCTGCGCAACGCCGCCGGCGAGGCCTTCATGAAGGACTACCACCCGATGGCCGACTTGGCCCCGCGCGACATCGTGGCGCGTGCCATCGACACTGAGATGAAAAAAAGCGGCGTGGCCCACGTCTGGCTCGACATCACCCACCGCAACGAGGCGTTCCTGCGCACCCGTTTCCCCCTGATTTACAAGACCTGCAAAGACATCGGCATCAACATTGCCAAGGCGATGATTCCCGTGGTGCCGGCCGCCCATTACACCTGCGGTGGAGTCGCCACCAACCTCTCGGCCGAAACCTCGCTGCCCGGCCTCTATGCCTGCGGCGAGGTCGCCTGCACCGGCCTGCATGGGGCCAACCGCCTCGCGTCCAACTCGCTGCTGGAAGCAGTGGTCATGGCCCACCGAGGATCGCTCTCGGTGGACCGTTATCTCAAAAAAGCCCTGCGCCTGCCCGTCACGGCGGTGCCCGCCTGGGTCGACCTCGGCGGCGGCGATGTGGACGAACGCGTGGTGGTTTCCCACAATTGGGACGAGTTGCGCCGGACGCTTTGGGACTATGTGAGCATCATGCGCACCACGCGGCGGCTCGAACGCGCCCGCACGCGCATCGCTAACCTGTCCCGCGAAATCCAGGACTACTACTGGAATTTCTCGGTCGACGCCCGCCTGCTTGAACTTCGCAACCTGACCCAAGTCGCCGAGATGATTGTGGCCTGCGCATTGCAGCGCAAAGAAAGCCGCGGCCTGCACGCCATCGCCGATTATCCCAAAACCAAGAAAGTCGCTCGCGACTCCCGCGTGCACAAAACGTAGGCGTAGTAATCTTCGAAGTGTCCGATTGGCTATGAGGTAGTGCGGTGCTCTAGCCCGCGGGTTTGAACGCATTTCCCGCATAATCTACGATGCGGGCTGAAGCACCGCACTACTTTCGAGACGATACTTTAAATGTTACTACCTATTATGCGCAGCACCGACTTCGGCCTAAGCGGGTAGTCAGGGGACCACCCGCCGGGATGCGAAAACCAACTGCTCAAGCGCCAGCACGCCAGCGTTTGAGCGCTAGTCCCGTCAAACTTGCGGGCGCCGCCTCGATATCCGCCACCGAACCGGTGGCGACAATCTGCCCGCCCGCGCTGCCTCCGCCAGGGCCCAGATCAATGATCCAGTCGGCCAGGGCGATCACGTCGAGGTTGTGTTCGATTACGATCAAGGTGTTGCCCTGATCACGCAGTCGGAACAGCAGGTCCATCAGGTGCTGAATATCGACCCAATGCAGGCCGGTCGTCGGCTCATCGAGCACGTAGAGCGTGCCGCCTTGCTGACGCTTGCTCAGTTCAAGCGAAAGCTTGAGCCGCTGCGCCTCCCCGCCGGAGAGCGTGGTCGCCGACTGGCCGAGCGTGAGGTAACCCAGCCCCACGGCGTTGAGCGTTTCCAGTTTATCCATGACGCGCGGAATATTGCGAAACAGCTGCATCGCATCCCGCACCGTGAGATTGAGGACGTCGGCAATCGATTTGCCGTGAAAAAGGATCTCCAGCGTCTCGCGGTTAAACCGCCGCCCGGCGCAGCTCGGGCACGGCGCGTAGGCGTCGGCCATGAACTGCATGTCGAGTTTGATCATGCCGTCACCCTGGCAACGCTCGCAGCGGCCACCGCGCACGTTGAAGGAAAAACGGCTAGCCTTGTAGCCGCGCACCTTGGCCAGCGGGACTTGCGCAAACAAGTCGCGCAACAGGTCGAGTAACCCCACGTAGGTCGCCGGATTGGAGCGCGGTGAGCGGCCGATCGGCGACTGGTCCACCTGCACCAGTTTCTCAAACTGATCGAGGTTCTCGATGTGGCGGTGCAGACCTGGCGTGACCTTGGTCGCACCGTTGAGTTTGCGCGCGGCGGCGGCGGCCAGCACGTCGTTGACCAACGTGCTTTTGCCCGATCCCGACACGCCGGTAACCACCGTGAGCAGACCGACCGGGAAACGCGCATCGACGTCGCGCAGGTTGTTGGCGCGCGCCTCGCGCACCGTGAGGAAGAGCCCATCGGGCCGTTTCGACTTGGCCTCGCGGGTGACCGAGCGCTTGCGGGCGAGAAACGGCCCCGTGCGCGATTGCTGGACCGACAACGCCATCAGCGCGGTGGGCGTGCCTTGAAAAAGAATATTCCCCCCCTCGGTGCCGGCCTCAGGCCCGAGCTCGATGATCTCATCGGCGATGCGCATGGTGTCCTCGTCGTGTTCGACCACCAGCACCGTGTTGCCGCGGTCGCGCAACTCACGGAGCGTTTCGAGGAGCTTTTGGTTGTCGTGCGGGTGCAAGCCGATGCTCGGTTCGTCGAGCACGTAGATCACGCCCATGAGCCCCATGCCGAGCTGCGTGGCGAGCCGCACGCGCTGAGCTTCGCCGCCGGAAAGCGTGTCATAGTCGCGGTCGAGCGTCAGGTAGCCGAGACCGGTTTCGAGCAGGAAACGCAGGCGTTGTTCAATGCCCGTGACGATCTCGCGCAGCGCCTCGTTGTCGGCCAACTCGGCGACCAGCGTGGTGGCAAACGCATGGGCGTCGCCGACATCGAGCGCGAAGAATTGCGGGCTGGTTTTACCCGCCACTGTCACCGCACCACTGCGAGCGTTGAGCCGCGTGCCGTGACATTCAGGGCATTCGCCACTGATCATGAAGGTGGTCAACCGGGCGCGAAATCCGTCGCTATCCGTATCACGGAAAGTGTCAGCCAGATCGCCCAGAATACCAGCGAAGGGCATGGCTTTGGGCTCGCGCATGCGTTTGAGCTTAAACGAAAAAAGCCGCTCCCCGGCACCGTTGAGGAGCAGAGCGCGTGTCGCCTCGGGCAAGTCTTGCCACGGCATATCGGCGTCGAAGGGGAGCTGCTCGGCCAGCTGCTTGAGCTGGGCGTTGTGTTTAATGATGAGATTTTTGCCGCCGATGCGCCACGGCTTGATCGCACCACCGCGCACCGATTTCGTCGGATCAGGGATGACCAACTCGGGGATGAAGCGCAGCTTGCGCCCAAGCCCACCGCAGGAACCGCAGGCACCCTCGGAGTGGTTAAACGAAAAGTGGCGCGGGGTGAGTTTCTCAAACACATCGCCGCACACCTCGCAGGCGAGCGACTGGCTTAGGCTCAACTCGCGCCACGCGGCGTCGCCCGATTTTTGTGCGAGGATGAGTGCGCGGTCCTTGCCCTCGCGGAAGGCGAGTTCAAGGGAGTCGGCCAGGCGGCTGCGCTGGTCGGCGACCGCCACCAGACGATCAATCACAAGCTCGACCAGCAGCTCGGTGGAGCCCGCGCCGACGGGCAGCAGATCAAGGTCGTCGAGGTTTTTAACCACGCCGGCGATGCGCACCCGTTGAAACCCACGCTGGCGCAGGCGCGGAAGCTCCTCGCGCAGCACCGACGGCTTGGCCTGAAGGGCGGGAGCGAGGATCATGATGCGCTCACCGGCCGCTTCGCGCAGAACGCGGGCGACGTTGTCATCGAGCGAACGTTGCACGACACGGCCGCCATCCTTGGGA
>JBILJE010000144.1:0-7784 GCA_044377395.1 Rariglobus sp.
ATCAAGCTCTGATCTCATCGCATCAGCAACCAAGGCGACAAACATCAAACAACGGAATTTTTAACCGCTAATGAACGCTAATATACGCTAATTCAGAAGCGCTGGATCACTGGTTTTCATTAGCGGCCATTAGCGTTCATTAGCGGTAAACTGGTTCGGTTTGTAGTTCTTTGAGTGCGAAATGGTATCACCGACTCCAGCCGCGGAGCTCAGGGTTAACCGGCGCGGATGTTCAGTTCGCGGACTTGGGCGCAGCCGGGGAGTTTTTGGATCCGTTCGACGATCATCTTGCGGTGCAAAAACAGCTCGTTGCGCACCACCGCGTGTCCCGCCAGCACCGTTAACCGTCCGCGGGGATCGATCTGCACGGCGTGCGAATAGTGCGCGTGCGCCGGCCCCACCAGCTCCGCCCAGTTGTCGCGAATCGTCTGCTCCGGCGACTCACGCCCAATCTGAAACTTCATCATCAGCTCCTCGACCAATCCGGAAAGCTCCTTGGTCGGGCGCTTTTTCATGCGCTCCGGGGTTGTGTCGGGCACTCGGCGCAACGCGGCGATGAGTTTCTCGGCCTGAAACGAAAAAGCGGCGGGCTCCTTTTTGGTCATAGCGAGGACGGTGGCGTTGAGGAAAAGACGCAGGGGCGGGGCGCCGACTCAGTCCTTGGCGGCGCGCACGTCGAGGGCGTCGCGAAGGCCGTCACCGAGGAAGTTAAGCGAGAACAAGGTGAGCGAGAAAATCGTGCCGGGGAAGATCAGCATCCACGGGTATTCTTCCATGCGCTCAGCTCCGTCTTTGATGAGCACGCCCCAAGAACTCATGGGCGGTTGCACGCCGAGGCCGAGGAAACTCAAAAATGCCTCCAGCAGCATCACGCCGGGAATGGTGAGCGTGGTGTAGACGATGATCGGCCCGAGGATATTGGGGATCATGTGGCGGAAAATGATACGCGGCGTGCCTAGCCCGAGGGAACGGGCGGCCTCGATGTAATCCATGCGTTTGATCGACATGATTTGGCCGCGAACGATGCGCGCCATGGTGAGCCATTCGACCGCCCCGATGGCGACAAACAGCAGCAGCAGGTTACGCCCAAAAAACACCATCAGCAGGATCACAAAAATCGTGAAGGGCAGGGCGTAAAGGATGTCGACGATACGCATCATCACGCGATCGATTTTACCGCCCGCGTAGCCGGAGATCGCGCCGTAAACCACGCCGATGGTCAGGGCGACAAAGGTGGCCACCAGCCCCACCATGAGCGAGATGCGCCCGCCGAAGAGCAGGCGGGTGAGCAGGTCGCGCCCGAGTTGGTCGGTGCCCAGCCAGTGTTTAAACGAGGGCGGCGAAAAGGTGTTGTAGAGATCGGTTTGCTCGTAGCCGTAGGGGCTGAACCACGGGCCGATGACGCAGAGTAGCGATAGCGTTAAAAGAACGGCGCCGCCGAACACAGCGAGGTGGTTGCGGCGCAGGCGTTGCCAGGCATCGCGCCAGGGCGACACGCCGCGATCGGGCACGGCGGACGCAGATGCGGATGCGGCGAGCGACGCGGAAGGTTTTTGGACGACGGGGGCGGACATGGCGGGTGGCGTGGCTTACTCGAATTTGAGTTTGGGGTTGAGCCACACCTGCACCACGTCGACGACGAGGTTCAGGCTGATGATGAGCACGGCGTAGAGGATAACGGTGCCGAGCACCAAGGTGTAATCGCGGTTAAAGGCGCTGTTAACAAACTCACGGCCGAGCCCGGGGATTTGGAAAATCGTCTCGATGACGAAGGAGCCCGTGAGGATGCCGGCGATGGCCGGACCCAGGAACGACACGACCGGCAGCAGGCCGCCGCGCAGGGCATGGCGGAAGATGATACGGGCTTCGGACGCGCCCTTGGCCCGGGCGGTGCGGATGTAATCTTGATTGAGAACTTCCAGCATGCCGCCGCGCGTTAGCCGGGCGATGGAGGCGGCGTAAACGATGCCCAGGGTGAGCGAGGGCAGAATGCGATCCGGCCACTCGTACCAGCCCGAGGCGCTGAACCAGCCGAGTTTGATTGCGAAAATGAGCACCAGAACCGGCCCGAGCACAAAGGTGGGCACGCAAATGCCGACCATGGAAAAGGTCGAGGTGAAGTAATCGATCTTGGTGTTGCGGTTAACCGCTGCGACAACTCCGGCGGTTAAGCCGAGGGCGAGGGCGATAAGCAGGGCGAGTGAGCCGAGTTCGAGCGAAGCAGGGAGTTTGTCGGCGATGATCTCGTTGACGGTGCGGCTGGCGTATTTGGTCGAGCGGCCGAGGTCGCCGTGGAGAACCACCGCTTTGAGGTAGTTAAGGTATTGCTGGTGCAGCGGCAGGTTGAGGCCGTAGTAGGCTTCCAAGTTGGCGCGGATTTCCGGAGTGGTGGCCTTCTCGCTGTCAAACGGGCCGCCGGGCACGAACCGCACCATAAAAAAGGTAGCCGTGACGATGATAAGGAGGACGGGAATCGTCTCCAGAAGACGGCGGGCGATGAAGCGAAACATGTTAAACTTTTGGGAATGCCGGAACGGTTAGTTAAAGCCAATGAATTCTCCCGGTTATTGTAGGGAAGAGCGGGCCAGCTCAGTTTGGGCTACGGGGTGATAATTCGACCGATGCTAATTGGCGCGCCCTCCGCTCGCTTCAGCTTTCGAAGGTCGGGATGCTCAGGCTCAGGCCGTTGTCCTTGGGCCCGAGTTGGAGGATGAACGGGGCGGCAACGCGGGCCCACGCCTCGGCTTTCGGGTAACGGGCGGCGTCTTCCCCGCAACATTGGCGGAGCATGTCGGTATCGGTTGCGCAGGGGTTAAGCGGAACCGCCGCCATGCCTGCGGGCAATTCCTTGGCCAACGCCTGGGTCAGGCCCTCGATAGCCCATTTGCTGGCGCAATACGGGGCTACGTCCGTGGCCACGCTGCGGCCCCAGCTGGAGCTCATGTTAACAATCACGCCTTTTTTTGCGGCGATCATCGCGGGCACGAACTCGCGGATGACGTTGGCCACGCCCGTGATGTTGACGTTGACCAGATTAGCGAACTCCTCGGCCGGCACTTTCCAGAGCGGCGCGGGCGTGTTCATGACGGCTGCGTTGTTGATGAGCAGGTCGGGGGTTTCGCCGAAGGCCAGGGCACGGGCGCCCCACATGCCGACTTTCGTGGCGTTGGCCACATCGACCACGTCGAAACTGTGCGGCGCGCCGAACTTCATGCGCAGGTCGAAAATCCCCTCCGAGCCGCGCCCGCAGCCGATCACGGTGTGCCCGAGCCGAATAAACTCAGCGGTGAGCGCACGCCCCAAGCCACGGGTAACGCCAGTGATGATGATTTTCATGGGATGGAGAGGGGCGGTGCTTCGGGGCTATTTACGCGCGGAAGGGTGTCTATCGTTTAGCCGATTTTGAGCAGTTCGACGTCGAAGATCAAAGTGGCGTTGGGCGGGATGGCGCCGGGGTAGCCGCCGGCTCCGTAACCCAACTCGGGCGGCAGGGTGAGTTTTACCTTGTCGCCGATCTTCATCGTGGCGACGCCGATGTCCCAACCGGAGATGACTTGGCCGGCACCCAGCACGAAGGAAAACGGCGAGCCGCTGTCGACGGAGGAGTCGAATTTCTTCCCCGTGGTTAACCAGCCGGTGTAGTGGACGGTAACGAGTTCGCCCTTTTTGGGGCTGCGACCGGTACCGACTTTGAGTTGCTCGATCTTGATTTCAGGTTTGGCCATAAAGACCGCATAGTCAGTCGGTCAAACGCGCCGGGTCAAGGGGCGGGCTCGGGAATGACCAATTCCCAATGACCAATTCCCAATGTTCAATGACCAATGTCCACTGACCAAGGACCATTGTCCAATGCTCAAGGGCTAAGGTCCGACTAACGAGGACCAAGGTTCAATAGGGGCCAATGGCTATCCGATCATTGGGCCTTGGTCATTGGGAATTGGACATTGGGCAGTGGTCATTGGTCCTTGGTCATTTTTCATTTTCCGACCTTCACCAGCAGCGTTTCGTCGGCAAAACTCACGCGGTCGCCGCCCATGACTTTTTTGCGTTTTTGGGTCTCGACGACGCCGTTGAGCAGCACCAGCCCGTCGCTGATGTACGCCTTCGCGGCACCGCCGTTGCTGGCCAAGCCTGAGAACTTGAGCAACTGGCAGAGCTCGATCGGCTCGGCTTTGACAATAATGGTGCGGGGGGCGGTTTCAGCAGCAGACATGGTAGTAAAAATGGGTTGGTAAATTATTTCTTGGCAGCGGGTTTGGTCGCGTCCGCCAAGCGGATGCCGTGCTGGCTGATGACGATGCGGCGGTCTTTGAAGAGCGAACCGATCGCTTGCTTAAACGCCTTTTTGCTCAGGCCGAACGCAATGCGGATCTCCTCGGGTGAGCTGTTGTCGTGGAAGGGCAGACGGCCGCCCGCTTTGGTGAGCGCGTCGATGACCGTGCCGGTGTTGGGCTCGATGCGCCGGTGGCCAGCTTGGTCGAGGCTCAGGTCGATCTTGCCGTCCTCGCGCACTGCACGCACATAGCCGTCCACGCGAAGGCCGGTGCCCAGCGGCGAACCGAGGTCGCTGTGATAAAGCAGGCCGAGGTGGGCGTTTTCCACGATGGCGTTGTAGCCCAGGGGTGACTCGCCGGTGATGAGCAAATTGACCGCCTGCCCCTCGGTGTAGGTCGGCAGCTGGGTGCTGAGGTGGCGCTTCAGGCGCATGCTGGCGACGATGCGGTCGGTTTTGGCGTCGAGCATGACGTAAACCACGAGCCAATCTCCTTGTTGCACGCCCTCTTGTTTGAGTTCGCGGATGGGTAAAAAAAGGTCTTTCGCCAGTCCCCAATCTAGAAATACGCCCAGGCGCGGTGCCACGCTGACGACGCGTAGGTAGGCAAATTCGCCGACTTGGGCGTCGGGGGTTTCCGGGGTGGTGACGAGGCGGTCCTCGGAGTCGCGGTAGAGGAACACATCGAGGGTGTCGCCGATTTTGGCGCCTTCCGGGATGAGCGCGCCGGGCAGCAGCAATTCGCCCAACGGTCCTCCGTCGAGGTAGTAACCGGGCGGGGCACTTCTGAGGACTTTGAGCTGATTGCGTTTACCAATAATGGCCATGTGGGCCACACCGTGACGATGCGGCGGCGGCGCGCAACCGAGGATTGCAGCGCGTGCAATTTCAGTCGTGGATGAGGGTGTTAATGAAATCCTGCGTCCGCATTTTCCTCGTCCTGTTTGCCTGTGCGTTGCTCGCAGGGTGCATGTCGCTGGAGCGTAAAGTTGCCGCGACCGGCCGTGATTTTAAGGGTGAGAAGCGGTTTTTCGTCCTGCGTAACCATAAGGACAACCACGGCATCGAGGACCGAATTGTGCGTGCGCTGCGTGCGCGTGGCTTCGAGGTGACGAGTGGTCCGGCGACGCTGCAGCCGGACTCGGCGCAGGTGGTCATTGGCTACGACGACTACTGGGCTTGGGATTTTGGCGAGCACATGGTGATGCTCAAACTGAGCGCGCGCGACCCGCAGGCGGCGTTCCCTTTCGTCACGGCCTCCTATGTGAAACAAGTCGAGTTTTCTACCGATGCCGACCGCGTCGTCGTGCAGGTGGTCGACGAGCTGCTCGGCACGCGGAGTGGGAAAAAGTAGCGAGTAGCGGGTAGCGAGAAGTGAGTAGGGCGGAATTCGGGCGGGAGTCCGGCGACAATCCGCGCCTGAATTTGCGGAGGTAAGCCCAACGGGGCGGGGCGTGGTTGGTTGATTTAAAATCAATGGTTAGATTTAGACCCGAATCCATGCGTGAACTTAGTAGGCTGTAGCATTTAAAGTGTCGGATAGGGCGCTGAGCTGAGCGTGGACGGGTGTCTGACGGATGCGGAGTTTTAACGCTAAGATCGCAAAGAACGCTAAGGAGTCGGGCCTAGGATCGGTCCTTTGCGGTCTTGGCGAACTTTGCGTTAAAATTCGGTTCGGAGTCCGACACATTAAATGTTACAGCCCACTCGTAGGTAGTAACATTTAATGTGTCTGATGCATTTGAGGCACTAATCTGTACGCCGGATCCGCTCCTCGCGTTCCAGCGTAACCTGCTGGCCAATTTACCGACGCTCTCCGGTCCCAGCACTTTTTAGCACACCTTGGGGTTCACGCATGCTCGTCTTCTCCAGCATCGAGCACCCGCGCATAGATGCTTGCTTGGGAGTTCTGGTTCAACTGGAGCGATTGGCGCCCCGAACCCGTTCGTAGCAAAATCATGGGTGGGGTGGGGCACTTCAGCCAGGCCGTACCCTTCGAGTTGTCGGATCAAAAGGAGTGCGGTGCTTCATCCCTAATCGACGATTGTGAGAAGAATACGACGTATACCTGCGGGCTAATGCACCGTCAGAACTCAATCCGACAAAATCCATGTTACTGTCTTCTGGTCGTGGCTGGGTGGCGCGGTGAGCATCCGGCCACCTCAGGCGTGGCGTTTTCACTTGGCGGCGTAGGGGCGGGGGCACCACGCTGATGCTGTGCCAAAAATTTTGTTTATCGGGGACATCGTGGGTAAACCAGGCAGGGAAATCCTGGCCGAGCGGCTGTTGCGCCTGCGCGCCGAGCTGAAGCTCGATGTCGTCATCGCCAATGGCGAAAACGTCGCCGCCGGTTCCGGCATCACCAGTTCATTGGCCAAGGCGCTGCTCGCCACCGGCATCGACGCACTCACCCTAGGAGACCATGTGTGGGATCAACGCGGTTGGGATGACGATATCGACGATTTCCCCACCGTTTGCCGCCCCGCGAATTTGCCGGTCTCATGCCCCGGCGCCGACCATGTGATCCTTGACGTGAAGGGTTTTAAACTGGCCGTGTTCACTGTCCTCGGTCGCACCTTTATGGGCATGAAGGCGGATTGCCCGTTCTTGGTTGCCGATTCCATGTTCAAGAAACTGGAGGGCAAGGCGGACGCCGTGTTGGTGGAAATCCACGCCGAGGCCACCAGTGAGAAAATCGCCTTGGGTTGGCATCTCGACGGGCGCGCAGTGGCCGTGTTGGGCACGCACACTCACGTGCCTACGGCCGACGCCTGCGTGCTGCCCAAGGGCACGGGCTTTATGTGCGACGTCGGCATGACCGGACCGTATGCCTCGGTGCTGGGCCGGGAAGTTGCCCCGGTGCTGTCGCGCTTTATCGACGGCATGCCCAAACGCTTCGAAGTCGCCGAGGGCGACGTGCGCATTTCGGGCGCCTTGGTGGACTATGACGAGGTCGCCAAACGCACCCGCAGCGTGGAGCTGATCACGGTGCGCCGCGCTGGCGGACGGTGAATAAAAAAGGCGGGCCAATTCGGCCCGCCTTTTTTTTGGGTGTGGGTTGGATCGGGATCTCGGCGCCCATTTACGGGCGAAAGCGTCCCTTTCGTGCGCTCAGTTATGCACCACGCCGGCTTCCTCGTACATGCCGAGGCGGCGGTAGCGCTCGTAGCGCAGGTCGAGCAGGTCATCGGCTTTAAGCGCACGCAGGTCGTTGAGGTGTTTTTGCAAGGCGTAGCGCAGCATCGAGGCGGCTTTATCGTAGTCGTTGTGCGCACCGCCGAAGGGCTCGGCGATGACCTCGTCGACCACGCCCAGCTTTTCGAGCTGGTCGGCGTTGATCTTAAGCGCCTCGGCCGCTTTGGCCGCAGCAGTGGGGTCTTTCCAAAGAATCGCCGCGCAGCCTTCAGGCGAGATCACCGAATAGTAGCTGTTCTCAAAAATGAGCACCCGGTCGGTCACGCCGATGCCCAGCGCGCCACCGGATCCGCCTTCGCCCACGACGATCGAGATC
>JBILJE010000145.1:0-7779 GCA_044377395.1 Rariglobus sp.
GCCGAGCGAGTCGGTCTGGCGGTCGCACGAGGGCGTGTTGTTCTTCATGTAAACCGACACGATGGTCGGCCCGGTCAGCAGGTCGCGGAAAACGACCTCGCGGGCCACGCCGTCGCGCACGACGGAAAGGGTCAAATCGGTGGGGAGTTGCTGGCCGACGGCTATCATGGCGCGGGTGGAAGTAAAAAAGGGGAGTGACGCGGGGTGCGGTCACGGCGCCCGTTGTCCTCGCTGGGCTAGGGGCCGCCTCAGATGTGCTTGGAGTCAGCCTCGTCCTTTTTGACGTAGCCGGATTCCTGGCGCTGGTGGTTGACCGCGTTCTTCTTGAGGTAGGCCTGGTAAACGTCCTCGGAGGTCATGCCGAGGGTTTGGGCGAGGGAGACCAAGAAATGGAACAGGTCGACGACCTCGACCTTGGCGTTTTGCTCGTCGAACTTTTGGTACTTGGCCCACCACTTCCAGGGAACGCTGTCGATCAGCTCGGCTGTTTCCTGCTGCATGGCGCGGGTGTAGTTGAGTATCCACTTTGTTTTCTCCTCTTCGGTGGCCGGCGGCAGGGTGACGCCAATGCGCGCGTTAAGGGCCTCTTGCATGCGGAAAATTTCTTCGAGCTTGTCCATGGGCGGAGGTTTGGCGGTGCTGGGGCCGAGATTCAAGAGACAAGTGAGCGTCGGGGCCATTCCGCCCGAGCGAACAAGGGCGGGCGTGGGCGGGAAATTAGCTGTTGCGCCAAGGCAACGGTTAGGTGACGGTCAATGGGTTGTTACCTGCGTTGAGCGCTCACGCGCCCCGCGATAACACGTCCCTTGCAGCTCCCGCCCTACGCGGTGAGCGCGAGTTTAACCCACAGATAAACAAAGACATGTCAGATAATACCACGTCCGGCACCACGCCCTCCGGGGCTCCTGCCGAGAACGCTGGCGCACCCGCTGCGCCCGTAGCCGATTGGGGTGCCGATGCCGGCGCCAACCGCGGCTCGGGTCTCGCGCGCGGTAAACGCGTCACGCCCCAGGCCGCTCCGGCCTCCGCCAGCAACCCTGCCGCCTCCGGCACCTACCAACCCTCCGCCGTACAAGTGCTTAAGGCGGAGACGGAATACCAGAACCCGTTCGCTTCGGCCGACGTGGCTCCTGTCAGTGCTGCTCCTGTCGTCGCCCCGGCCCCGGCCGCCGCGATTCCTGTTGCGCCAGTGGTTGTTACCAAACCCGCGGAGGCCCCGGCCACCGCTGTTATTACTCCCGCTCCCGCCGTCAAGGCCGAGCTCAATATCCTCCCTCCTGCCGAAGTGAAGCGTCCCGCCCAAAGCTGGGAGTCAAAGCCTGCTTTCCCTTACGAGGGCAAAGCCGCTGCGGCCTCCACCGGTTCGGCTCCCAAGCCCGCCGTTCAGCGCGCCGAGTCGCCTCTTGAGGCGGAACGCCCGGTGTTCCGTCCGGTGCGTCGCAGCGAAGTGCCCATGCTCGAGCGTGCGCCCGATGCCAGCGGCAAGCAGTTGCCTCGTGAAGATTTCCACAACCCTGGAAATCGCCAGGGGCGCGGCGGCCAAGGTCGCGGTGGCCAGGGCCGTGGCGGTCAAGGCCGCGGCGGTCAACGCGGTGGTGGTCAAGGGCAGGGCAACCGTTCGCAGTCGCGTGACGGTGGTCCGCGCCAGCCGCGCGATGAGCGTGGTCCGATCGCCCCCGGCGCTCCGGCTTCGGGTTCAGCCCCGCTCGCCGGTGGCCAATCGCAGCCTGTTTCCGGCAAGAAGCCCAGCGGGCTGTTCGGCTGGGTCAAAGGCCTGTTCGGCACCGCGCCTGAGGCCGGCAAGCCGTCCCTCCCCGGCGCCCAGCCCCAACAGGCTCAGCCCGGTGAAGGCGGCCCTGATGGCAACCGTCGTCGTCGTCGTCGCGGTGGTCGCGGTCGCTCCGGCGGCGGCGCTCTCCAAGGCGGCCCCAGCGGCCCGCAAGGCGCTAATCCCAACCAGCAGGGCCACGGCCAGGGTCAACCTGCCCACGGTCATGGTGGCGGCGAACACCGTCCGCAGGGCCAAGGCGGCGGTCGTCGTCGCGGCGGTCGCGGCCGGGGTCGTTCCGGTGGCGGTCAAGGCGGCCCGAGCGCTCCGGGCGGCGGCCATCGCCATGATGGCGGCGGCTCCGGCATCCCGCCCGCAGCTTAAACCGAGTTAAATCTTGCCAAGGGCTCACCGCCCCCGCGCATGTTAAAGGCGTCCGTTTTACCACGGACGCCTTTTTTGTGTCCGTGTTCTTGGGCTCATCGAGTCGGCATGCGACTCACCCCGCCGTCGGCATTCCCCCTTCACTTTTCTCCTCACCTTTTAAACTCACTCAGATGTCCGATCTCATCGTTCACGGCGGCAAGCCCCTCACGGGCACCATCACCCCTTCGGGTAACAAGAACTCGGTGCTGCCCATCTTCTGCGCCACCTTGCTCACCGACGAGCCCGTGACGTTGCGCAATGTGCCCGACATCACCGACCTCAATAAACTCGTCGCGTTTTTCCAGTCACAGGGTTCGCAAATCACCTGGGACCGTGATTTGGCCGAGATGCGCGTTTGCCACGCCAGCTTCAGGAGCACCCTCGAAAACGACGAGCTGCCCCAGGACATGCGCTCGACCGTCCTGCTCTATCCGGCGCTGCTCAATCGCCTTCGTCAAATCGCCATTCAGGCCAACACCAAGGGCTGCTCGCTGGGCGTGCGCGAAATCGACCCGCACCTGGAAATCCTCTCGGTGCTGGGCGCGATTGTGAACGAGGGCGACCCGCTCGTCATCGCCTTGCCCAAGGGTTTTAAGGGCGCGCGCCACTGGTGTGATTACATGTCGGTTACGGTGACCGAAAACTTCGCCATGGCCGCCGCCCTCGCCGACGGCGAATCCACGCTCATCAACGCCGCCAGCGAGCCCCACGTGCAGGACCTGTGTGCGGCGCTTGTTGCCATGGGTGCGAAGATCGAGGGCCTGGGCACCTCCATGCTCAAGATCTCGGGCGTGGAAAAACTCCATGGCGCCGACATCACCATCAACAGCGACTACCACGAGATCGTGACCTTCCTCGCCCTCGGCGCCATCACTGGCGGTGAGGTCCGCGTGACCAAGGCCCTGCCGCACCACTTCGACCTGATTAGCCGCGCCTTCAAAAAACTCGGCGTCGTCATCGAGCACGAGGGCGACACCGTGGTGGTGCGCCGCGGCCAGAAGCTGGTCATCGAGACGCCATTCACCACCAATTTGCTACCCAAAATCGAGGCAGCCCCGTGGCCGTATTTCTCGGTGGATTTGCTGCCGCTGATGATCGCCCTGAGTACGCGCTGCGACGGCACGATTCATTTTTGGAACAAGGTCTACGAAAACGGTTTTTCGTGGATCCCCGAGCTGGCCAAATTCGGCGCGCACGCACTGGTGAGCGACCCGCACCGCCTGGTCGTTTTTGGCAACCGCCCGCTGCGCCCGGCCACGGTGGAATCGCCCTACATTATCCGCGCTGCGGTGGCGCTTTACATGGTGGCGGCGGCGATCCCCGGCGAGTCGGTGGTGCGCCACGCCGAGATCATCAAACGCGCCCACCCGCGCTTCGTGGAAAACCTGCGCACCCTCGGCGCCGAAGTGGAGTGGAAGTAAGAGACGGAATTGGAGCGTTACACAGAGCTCACGAGAGGTGGCACAGAGGCCGCAGAGTCTGATCAAAAACATTTTCTTAACTCGTGCTGATTCGCCAACAACATCGCGCATACTTGTGGGCCTACCTAGCCTCTGTGGGCTTGGCTCCTTGTCCTCTGTGTAAACTGCCTTAGAAATTCCCTCGTATGCCTCCCGCTGCTCCCGATTCATCCAAAGACAAAGGCCTCGGCTACCTCGCCTCCACGCTGGCCTCGCCCGTCTCCTCGGCCGAGGCGGCGCTGCGCCCGCTCTCCTTTTCCGACTTCACCGGTCAGCCCAAAACCGTCGAGCGCCTGCAGGTCATGGTCGGCGCCGCCAAACGCCGCGGCGACCCGCTCAATCACATCCTGCTCTCCGGCCCGCCCGGCTTGGGCAAGACCACTCTCTCGTTCATCCTCGGTCAGGAGATGGGCCGCAACGTCCGCGTGACCTCCGGCCCCGTGGTCGAAAAAGCCGGCGACCTCGCCGGCCTGCTCACCAGTTTGGAAGAGGGCGATTTGTTGTTCATCGACGAGATCCACCGCATCCCCAAGACGGTCGAGGAATACCTCTACAGCGCGATGGAGGACTTCCGCATCGACATCATGATCGACCAAGGCCCCAACGCCCGCAGCGTGCGCCTGTCGATTCCGCGCTTCACGCTGATCGGCGCGACCACCCGCGCCGGCCTGCTCACCGCCCCGCTGCGCTCGCGTTTCACGCTTCAGACGCGCCTCGAATACTACGACGTGACCACGCTCATGGGCATCGTGATTCGCAGCTGCGGCCTGCTCAACGTGGCCATCGACGAGGGCGGCGCCCGCGAGATCGCCACCCGTTCGCGCGGCACGCCCCGCATTGCCAATAATTTAATCAACTTCTGCCGCGACTACGCCCAGGAGCGAGCCAAGGGAAACATCACCCGCCAGACCGCTGCTGCCGCCCTGGAGCTGCTGGAGATCGACGCGGCCGGCCTCGACGAAATGGACAAACGCGTCTTGCGCATCATGGCGGAAAACTACAAAGGCGGCCCGGTTGGCCTCGGCACCATTGCGGTGGCGGTGGGCGAGGAAGCCGAGACGCTGGAGGAAGTTCACGAACCGTTTCTCATTCAAGAAGGTTACCTGCAACGCACGCCACAGGGCCGCATGTTGACCGCCAAAGGCTACCTCGCCATCGGCCTCAAGACCGCGGTCGGCACCGGCGGCGACCAAGGCACGCTGCTCTGATCCGCGCTGTGATTAAACCCACAGCCGGAGTGGCCCGAAGTGCAGGATTTTGGCGACTTACGTTTCCGAAACGTGGCACAAAAGACTTTCAGTCTGCATTCGGCTCCTAAAAGTAGCGCAGACTTCCAGTCTGCTCGGATCCGGAAACCCGATACACCCAAGCAGACTGGAAGTCTGCGCTACTTCAAACCGCCCCCGAGCCAAGTCTAAGCCAATGGGTATGCTTGGCCTCCCGTCTGCGCGGGTATGTTTTGCCGCTTTCACTCCCTCGCCCGTGCTCTCCATATAACTCCATGCGCCTCTTCACCGCTCCGTTGTTCGCCCTTACGCTCGGCCTCGCATTTGCCTTTGCATCGGGTCGCGCCGCCTTGCCCGCTTCCGCCAGCCCCGTCGGCTGGGCCTGGGTGGGCGGACTCACCGAGGCAGGGGCGGTGGTCACCGCCCGCCTCAACACCGCCACGCCCGTCCGACTGGAGCTGCTCGATTCACCGCACACCACTAGCGACTCGCCGACAGCCACAGATCCCGTGCCCATCGCCGCCGTTTTCACCGCGCCGATGGATGGCGGCACGCTCCACCGGTTTAACCTCGGTGGGATCACTCCCGACACGACCTACCGCTACCGCTTTATCACGGCGAACGGCACCCCGCTCGACGACGAGGCGCGCTCCTTCCGCACCTTTCCGGTGCCGCAGCAGCCTGCCAGTTTTAGCTTTGCGGTGGGTTCCTGCGCTCGCTTGAAAAACTCCCCTGTTTTTGCCGCCGCCGCCGCGCAAAACGCGCGCTTTTTCCTGCACACCGGGGATTTTCATTACGCCGACATCGCCGAAAACCGCGTTGAGGCCTTTCGGGCGGCCTACGACGCCCACCTCGCCGCCCCGCGCCTGCGCACGCTGCTGGCCAACACACCGCTCCTTTACCAGTGGGACGACCACGATTACGGCCCCAACGATAGCAACCGCACCAGTCCCAGCCGCGACGCCTCGCTGCGAAACTACCGCGAACTGGTGCCGCATTACCCCCTGAACGTGGTCACGGAAAACCCCAGCGGCCCGGTGGATCAGGCCTTCACGGTGGGCCGCGTGCGCTTTATCCTTTCGGACCTGCGCAGTGAACGTGATCCGACCGGGCTGAGGATGATGAGTGCGGCGCAAGACGCCTGGTTGCGCGCGGAACTGCTCGCCGCGCGTGACTCGGGGTGTCCGCTGATTTTCTGGGTCTCGTCGGTGCCCTGGAATGGCGCACCGAGCAAAGATGATCGCTGGCAAGGCTACCCGGCGCACCGCACCGAAATCGCGGATTATATCAAAGCGCACGGCCTGACCGGTCGCGTGGTGATTTTGTCGGGTGATGCGCACATGACGGCGATCGACGATGGATCGAACAGCGATTTCGCCACGGGAGGCGGCGCGCCGTTACGCGTCTTTCAAGCCGGCCCGATTGCTAATCGAGGAAGTTACAAAGGCGGCCCCTACAGTCACGGTGCCCGTTACCAAAGCCTGCCCACCGACACGCTCAACCAGTTCGGGCTGGTCAAAATTCAAGACGATGGCCGCCAGATCCGTGTGACGTGGAGCGGCCGCCAAGGCGCTGACGGTCTTGGCAACCAGGTGCTCATCTCCGAACGCGACGCGCAAGGCCCGATTCAGCTCCAGTTCACCGTGCCTTAAGGTCAGCCACAACTACCCCATTGTGTTAGGCATTTATCCGAGGGTGCTGGCTGCCGGCGGGGGGGGGGGGGGGCGGACTACGAAACGAGGTGGGCAGCGGGATGAGGTGGGCAGCGGGATGAGATTGGCTGCGGGACGGGGATTGGCTGGTGAAAAAGGTTTTTCTCGCGGCGCCATTGCCGGGCTGCGCAGAACTGGTAGCGTCGCACATCAATGACGCCTTTCACCACGATTTTAACTCATCCCGGCGGGGCGCATAAAGACGAGTTTCTCGCCTGCTGCGTGCTCTTGGCAGTGCACCCCGCGCCCATCTTGCGCCGCGAGCCTTCACCGGCCGACTTGGCCGATGCCGCCATGGCCGTGGTCGACGTGGGCTTCTCCCACGACCCGGCGCTCAACAACTTCGATCACCACCAATTGCCGCGCGATTACGTGCCCACGTGCGCCCTCTCCCTGGTGCTCCGCCACCTCGGGCTCTACGAGGATACGCGCGCATTCTGCGAATGGCTCGAACCGGCCGAATGGTTCGACTGTCGCGGCCCCATGGATACCGCGCGCTGGCTTGGCGTCGACCGCGACATCGTTGGAAAACTCAACTCCCCGATCGACGGCACGCTGTTGCGCCGCTTTGCCCAAGCCACGCGCCTGGCCCCCGGCGACCCGCTCTGGGAGATCATGCGCATGATCGGCGAGGACCTGCTCGGGTACGTGCGCTCCGTGCGCGAGCGCCTCGACTTCATCGGCACCCACGCCGAAATATGGACGCTCGAAACGGTGTCCGGCGCACCGAGCGTGCTCTTCCTGCCGCGTACCGAACCGTTGCCCGGTGATCCTTCGGCAGGCGTCGAACGCTATGTGGAAAGCCAGGGGCTGGGCAACTGGGTGCTCGCGCTCATTTCGCCCGATCGCCGTAGCGGGGGTTATGGGCTGACCCGCCACCGCGATAGCCAACGCCTCGACTTCACCCGCATCGCCGACGAGGCGGATGTCCACTTTGCCCACGCCCGCGGTTTTGTCGCCAAGACCTCGGCCACCGACCCGCAGCGCCTGCGCGAACTCGTTGGCCTCGCCTTCGGCTGAACCGCTCCTGCCACCCCCGATCTACCTGGGGCCAAGCCTGATACCAAAAGCTAAATGGTTTTAGACTTTGTTTGGTTAAGGGAGGGACGACCTCCGTGTCGTCCGTGCCTCGATCTAGACCACACGGAGGTGGTCCCTCCCAAAGTCTAAATTCAAAGAGACGTTGG
>JBILJE010000146.1:0-7766 GCA_044377395.1 Rariglobus sp.
TTAATTTTTACAAAGGCGTCAGCCTCCTTGCCCTCACCGTGAACAAGGCCAGCACGTCCCTGCGCTTGCGCGCCACCCCCACCGGACTGCCCGCCATCGAAAGCCCCACGATTCAGGTCCAAGGCGGCGCCCCCGCCCGCTTGGCCATCACCGACCTCCCCGGCACCGCGAGCACCGGCGAACCCGTTACCGTGACGCTCACCGCCGAAGACGCCTACGGCAACCGCGCGACTTTCGGCGGCACCGCCGCGCTGAGTCTCACCGATGCGGTCCACACCGTCGGCCAAGGACGGGACTTGAGTGCGAGGCCGCTCCATACCAAGTTTCACGATTGCCGTACCCAGGTGATTTATCCAGCCGCCGAGTTGGGCGGCGCGGGGCGGCTCTACGGTCTGGCCCTGCAAGTGCGGACCGCTCCGCCCATCCCGCTGCAAAACTGGACCATTCGCATCAAGCCGACAACCTTGACGCACTACGAGACACTCGCCTGGGAAAACAGCGGCTGGACGGTGGTCTATCAGGGCAACGTGCAGATCACCACGACCGGCTGGGTGGAGTTCCCCTTCACCACCCCGTTCGACTACAACGGCACCGACGCCCTCCTGATCGATTTCAGTTTCAACAACACCCGCTGGGGCGATCAAGCGGGAGGTGTGGAGACCACCACGGCCTCCACAAACCGCGTCCTGTTCGGTTTCTCCGACAGTGCGCACGGCGATCCTTTGGATTGGAGTGCGGGCTTCTCTTTGGCTGATCGCTCCTCCACCGTGCCCAATCTGCGGTTGCGCCGCCAAGCCCACGGCGGGGCGATCACACCGGCCCAGACCACGGCGTTCACCGACGGACGCTGGACGGGCCAGGTTACCTTCACGCAGCCGAGCAGCTCGCTTGCCGTTCGCGCGACGGTGGATGCGCTCGAAGCGTACTCCGGGCCCTTCTCGATCGCGTTGGCCGCGCCGCGCTTCGCGGCCGAACCGCGCGTGACCGGCGGCACCGGCAACACGCTCACATGGACGCCCGATTCCACCGGGAGCGGACCCTTCCGCCATGAAATCGTCGCCGCCCGCGACACGACATTTGCCTCGATCTGGGCCCAGCGGGACACCACGACCTCGCTGGCCCACTTCGGCAAACTCGCCGAAGGTTTCTGGGCGTACCGGGTGCGCAGCCGCGTGTCGCTGCCTCGCCTCGGCCGCTGGAGCCAGGACTTCTCCGCCGATTTCCTCCCCAACACCCTTGTCTCCACCAGCGCGACCCTCGCCCCGGGCAACATTGTACTGGAGCGAGCCAGTACCGCGTACGCCACCGCTGGCACCGTCACCACGCCGCTGGTCCAGCCCGCCAATCGCGCCACCTGGGGACGCCTCATCTACGCGGCCTCCGTGCCCGCCGGCACCGCGCTGCGCCTCGCCGTGCTCGACGCGGCCGGCACCGTCCTGGCCGACGATCTCCCCTCAGGCACCGACTTGGGCGGTCTGGACGCGGTCGCCCTACAACCCGCACTGCGCCTGCGCGCCAGCCTCGCCACCACCTTGGCTTCCGTGACGCCCGTCCTCGACGAGTGGCGGGTGGCGTGGACCACCTCCGAGCCGCCCGTCGATTATGTCAGCGCGTGGAGCGCCTCGGTCACCTCGATTCAGGATGCCACCGCGCCCTCCTTGGCGGTCACCATCTCGCCGCTCGCCGCGGACGGCGGCTATGTGCTCACCTGCGTCAGCCAGGATGCCAACGGATTGTCTGCGGTAACCGTCAACGACGCGCCCGCCACGCTGACGCCCGTCGGCTCGCTCACACCCGGCACCACCACCTGGGTCTACGCCGGCACGCTTCCCTTCGGTCGCCACACCCTGACCGTCACCGCCACGGATACCGCCTCGCCGGCCAACACCACCACCCGCACCGTGCCGATCCTACGCCGCTTGCCCGATGCCGACGCTGACGGCCTGCCCGATGCCTGGGAAAGCGCCCATGGGCTCGATCTCCGGTCGGACCATCAAGCCGAAGGACGCTTCGGCGACCCGGATCAGGACGGCCTGAGCAACGTCCTCGAGTATGCCTTTGGCCGCGATCCGCGACGCGCCGAGACCACCCCCGCCTACCAGCTCAGCCTCCGCCGCTCCCCGCTCACCGGCGAGGATGAACTCGTGTTCACCTATGATCGCCTACCGGCGCCGGTCCCGCTCACCTACACCGTGGAACGCTCGGTCGATCTGAAAACCTGGACCCCATGGATCCCCTCCGGCGCGCAGACCCGCGTCACCGCCCTGCCGGGTGTCCTCGCTGAACGGGTTGAAATCACGGGCATCGCCTCCTCGGGCTCGCTGTTTCTGCGCGTCCGCGTGGATCTCGACTGATAGCATTTCGCGTTCAAAGAAATAAAAACGAACCGTTTTAACGCATTAAAACCCGACCACTACCGTGATCACGTCAGTAGCGACCGATCATCCAAACACCAAACAACGGAATTTTTAACCGCTAATGAACGCTAAGATACGCTAATTCGGTCGCACTGAATTACTGGTTTTCATTAGCGGCCATTAGCGTTCATTAGCGGTTAAAATCGGTTCGTTTGTATTTCTTTGAGTGCGAAATGGTATAACATGCCGAGGTTCGGTTTTCATCCCGACGACCCACCGGAAACGTCGAGGAACCGCGAAGTATGAGACAACTCGTTTTGAGCGAATGCTTTCTTTGCGCCTCTGCGACTTTGCGTTAAAGACCCGGTTTGGCTGATAAAGAGGATAATCCCGAACTCCGAAGCCGAGCGCCGCGATCAGACGCAACCTGCTGGGCACCTGACCGTGCATTCACCCTCTCGAAGCACTATTTAGTGCACCTCGGGGATTCACTCACGATCATCTGCTCCAGCATCTTGCGCCAGCTCATCGACGTCATCTTCGGAGTTCGGGATAATTCGTCTCAATTTGAACGCGAATTAGCTTCAACCGCAGAACACGGGGAAGACACAGAAACATGGAACAATGGGCTTCAGGTTAGGCCCAGAGGCGTCTCGCCTTACTTCGGCCATGCCCCAAAGAAGTTTAACCATTTTGGTGATTTTGCATTTCCTTAAGCCAAGCCCGAACCAATGTCTTGGGAATCGATTGACAACGCCCCTACCCACGCCGATGCGTGAGCCAGAGTCGTTGCGCTTGTTTTCACTGCTCCAACGCCCCCTTTTTTTGCCATGCCCAAAGTCAAGTTGCAGGATATAGCCCAAATTTGCGGCGTCGACATCTCGACGGTTTCCCGCGCGATGCGGGGCGACCCGAAGGTAAAGGAGGTCACGCGGCTAGAAATCGCGGAAACGGCCCGCCGGCTCGGCTACCGGCCCAACCTGCTCGCCCGCAATCTCGCCGGCGGAAAGACGCGCACCATCTGGCTCATTCTTCCCTCGGTCGATGCCAGCATCGACCACCGCCTAGTGCGACACGCCAGCCACGCCGCGATCCAGCACGGTTACACCCTGTTCGCCGCTCTCCACGATTGCGACAACTTCGGCAGCCAATCAAAAAACGACCTCGCCAACTATGAGCGAGTCCTCGAAATGGCCGAACAAGGCACCACCGACGGGGTGCTGATCGTGCCGCGGCGCGGCGCCGACGATGTCGCGCTGATCCAAGGATTGGTCCGCCAAAACTTCCCCACGGTGTTTCTGGACAACTATGTCGAAAGTCTCTCCGTCCCAGTCGTGACCACCGACAACCAGGCCGCTGGACAGGCGTTGGCAACCCGTTGTCTCGAGGCCGGGGCCACCGGCGCGATTCTTCTCTTCGACGAACCCAACCCGATCGCCCGCGCCCGCCAGGCCGGCGCCAGCGCCGTGCTTGCCCAGCACCGCATCCGCTACATCACCCAAGCCCAATGGGCGGAAAATCCGGACCTGACCGCCCACGGCCTAGGCTCGTGCGTCGCCGTAATCGGCTCCAGCCAGACTGGGCACATCGCCCCGCTCCTCGCCCGCCACACCGCCGCGCTCGCCCACCACGACCTGATTTTTGGGGTTTTCGACCAGTGGACCGGCGAGCCCACGCCCGCCCAAAAAGTCTTTGTCGCCATTCAAGACTGCGAGTCCCTCGCCAACCAAGCCATCGAGCGCTTGGTGGCGCTCATCGAAAAACAGCCCGATGCCGCCGCCCCCTTCATGCGCGTTGCCCTACAGTCAGTCGCAGTGCAGACGCCCACCTTCGCCACAGCCTGAGACGCCCCCACTCCCCGGCGGAAGCACCCGCAAGCGGCTGAATTGGCTAACGGGGATACTGATTTTGGAGCGCTCCGTGACCGAGCTGGTGCGCGGTGCGGCACACTCGCCAAAGTTGGCGGAGCGCATGCCGACTCGAGGGCCGCCATGAGGCTAGTGGGCTGTAACATTTAAAGTGTCGGATACTGAACCGGAATTTTAACGCAAAGTTCGCCAAGACCGCAAAGGACCGATCCTAGGCCCGACTTCTTAGCGTTCTTTGCGATCTTAGCGTTAAAACTCCGCATCTTTCAATTCCCCAAAACGGAGGGTTTAACCACAATGCCTGTAAGGCTTGTTAACAACGAAAACCCATAAGAGAACGGGAATTCACCAAGCAGGTTAACCGCAAAAGGCGCAAAATTACGCAAAATCGCCCCGCGCGAATTCCTGCGCCCGATTTTTGTGAGTTTTTGCGTTTTTTGTGGTTAAAAATGCCGAATTCGAAAGGTTCGACCTCAACTGCCGGGACCGTCACGAAACCCAGGCTTAGCATGAAACTAAGGAGGTCATTCCCTGATTCCACGTAACTCATTCACTGTTGGTTGTTTTTAATGATGCCTTACAGGCATTGGGTTTAACCCCTGATGCGCACTAATAAACACTGATAAAGCCGACAGCTAAAACTCCACCGCCAAACCCTAGTTCGATCCGACAACTCGAAGGTTACTGCCTACTCGCTCGCCGCCTATCCGATTCCCGCACGGGGCATAGCGGACTTAGACCGCAACGCCACACTCAGACAGCCGCAGCTTACCCCATAGGGCCATCGCTTGTATCAAATCCTGCGAGGCGTGTCCTCCAATCCAATCCCGCCCGGCCACGAAGAAGAGGGGCTCGAGTCGACCACCCCCTATTACCCGTGTTTCACTCGATCATATCGGAGTGCTCGCCACCTGCAGACCAGCCGCGCCCTGTTTTAAAAAAATGTTAAACCTCCGCCGCAGGATTTTTTTAATCGCAAAATAAACAAGCGATTGCCTTTTAACCCATGAACCCCTTCTACCCCCATGAGTTACTCCGCAATCAAATACTGCGGGGCGATGCTGAGCCTACTGCTTTCTGCCGTGCTCACCTTCGCCCAGACCACCGCCCCGATCTACACCGACGCGTTTCAGTCGCCTTGGTTTAGCAACCCGGCTGGTGCCACCGCCAACATCGGCAACACCGACCCGGTCAGGGTCGGCACCAAGTCGATTTCTGTGCGCTCCTCAGGGACGCAAGCCAGTCTTTTTCAAATCGCCCATCCGGTAACATCCTTTGACACGACCCCGTACCGCGCACTGACCTTCTGGATCAACGGCGGCTCGGTGGGAGGCCAGAATCTCAAGCTGGCCTTGATGCAAGGACTCGACGAGATCCGGCGCCTTGACCTGATCCCCGCCCCGCAGGCCAACACCTGGACCCGAGTGGCGATCGCCCTCTCCGATCTCGGCATCGCCGACAACCCGAAGATCGACGGCATCCGCCTCATCGAGCAAATCGGCAGCGGCAACACGTTTTACTTGGACGACATCCAGCTGACCACGGAGGCCGTGCCGTCGCTGGCCGGCACGATCTACGACGAAGTGATGCGCGGGGGTTGGTTCAACAACCCGATCAACACCACCATCAATTTGTCCAATACGGCACCGGTTTACAGCGGAGTGAACTCCATGTCGGTGACCACGGCGGCCGGGGGCGCGGTGCAGTTGGTTCTACCCGGGGCCAGCCTCAATACGGCCCCCTTCAAGTCGCTCTCCTTCCGGGTGCATGGCGGCACCACCGGCGGGCAGAACCTGCGCATCTCGGTCTTAACCACCGTCGGTGACGATACCTTCGAAAGCACGCCGCGCGTCCCGGTGCTGCCCAAGCCCAAGGCCAACGAATGGTCCGCCTTTGCCCTCGCGCTCGAGGATCTCGGCATCGACGACATCCCGAACCTCACCGGTATCCGGATTTGGGAATCGAGCGGGGTGGCCAGCACCTACTATCTCGACGACCTGCGCTTCGACACCGAGGCCGTCCCCTCCCTGGTTGGAATGGTGTACGACGAAATCCTGCGCGGGGCGTGGTCATCGAGCCCGTCCAGTGCGACCGTGAGCACCACCAACAGCAGCCCAGTGCAGGCCGGAAACCAGTCGATTGCTTGTACAATCACCGGCGCGAGCGGCGCGGCGCAATTCACCGTTCCGGGCACGGCACCCTTTGACGCCTCTACCTTCACTTCAGTGTCATTCTGGATTCATGGGGGGGCGGCCGGCAACCAGAAGCTCGCCGTCAACCTGCAACGTAAATCCGGGGCAAGCCTCAGCTGGACCATCCCGGCCCCCGCCGCCAACACCTGGACCAAGCACACGATTCCGCTCAGCGAGCTCGGCGCCGGAGGCGCGACCGATGTGACGGCGCTCAGGTTTCATAGCACCAGCACCACCAGCGCTGCGCAGCCGGTTTTCTACCTCGACAACGTGCGCTTCGACCGGCCCTCGGGCTTCGCCGTCACCTACCTGGGCAACGGGCACACCGGCGGCACCGTTCCGGTCGATGCGAGCAGTCCCTACGCCTCCGGTTCCACCGCCACCCTCGCCGGCAATACGGGCAACCTGACCCGGGGTGCGAACTTCAACTTCACCGGCTGGAACAGCGCCGCCGCTGGCACCGGCACCGCCTACGCCCCGGGCCAGAAGGTCGTGATCAACCGCAATCTGGCGCTCTACGCTCAGTGGAACTACACCGGAACGAAATACCCTCTGACCTACGACGGCAACGGGCACAGCACCGGTAGCATCCCTGTGGATGCCGGCAGCCCCTACATTCCCGCTACGACCGTCACCGTAGCCAGCGCCCCCACCCTGTTCCGTTCCGGCCACACCTTCGGCGGGTGGAACACCACCGCCAATGGCACCGGCACCTCCTACGCGGTCGGCGCCACCTTTGCGATCGCCCAAGCCACCACGCTGTATGCGAAGTGGACCCCCTCGGCCGAACGTTACTCGGTAGTCTATCAAGGCAACGGCCCGACCACTGGCACCGCGCCGGTCGACTACGCGAGCCCGCGCCCGATCAACGACCTCGTCATCATCGCCGACAAGGCGAACCTGGTGAAAACCGACGCTCCCTTCCTCGGCTGGAACACCGCCGCCAACGGCACCGGCACCCGCTACTTCCCCGGCGACCGCGTCCGGATCACCGCCAACCTCACCCTTTACGCCCAGTATGGCGCGTTCCGCTACCCCTACGAGCCCTACAACCAGCTCAAGATGGATCCACAACTGACCGGTTGGCCGCTCAGCAAGGAGGCGCGCGATCATGTGGTGCTCAAGAGCGAAGCGGAACGTCGCCCAGGTAGGGAAGCCGGCCCCAACGCTCCCCAGAAAATGGATGTCTTTCCGTTTACCCCCGTGGCCGGAAACTGGGGCGGAGCCGACCCCGCAGCTTGGCTCAATACGCATGCCGCTCAGGTCGACAAGGTCCTGAACACCCGGAATGCGGAAATCCTTCTGGTCGGCGACAGCATCACGTCCCAATGGGGCGGCGGTCAGACGCC
>JBILJE010000147.1:0-7746 GCA_044377395.1 Rariglobus sp.
TTAACCACTAATGAACACTAATTTCCGCTAATAAAACCAAGACTCCCGCTCTTCTGGATTAGCGTATCTTAGGGGTATTAGTGGTTAAAAATCCGGTTGGTTTAAGGTCGGATGATCGGTCGCTACTGGCGTGATCAATGTAGTGGTCGGGTTTTAATACGTTTGAATGCAAAATGGTATGACTGCCAGCATCAGCGGGTTTATCTGGGCCCACACTATTGGTTTAGGCGGGGAACTGGGGGACCCGTGCCCTGGATTTTGGCCGCTGACTTGACTTATTCCGCTGCGCCGAGCTCCGGAGTCGTGGCCGCTTGGGGTTTTACCGGGGCTGTTTCCCGCATGGATGCTCGCAGGATGCTATTAGCCAAAGCTTTGGCTAGCCGATCACGGCCCTCAGGGGTCTCGGCATTGAGGAGGTTGAGCGCGTCTTGCGCTGCACGTAACAGGGTTATTTCACACTGGCGCCAGCGCGCGATCTCAGTCGCCGATACGTTTTCAGCTAATTGATGGGTTAGTTCACGATCAGCTCGCACCAATGCAGTAATGTAGGTGTTGATTTTTCCATTAAAGGATTCATCGGCCCGCTTGCGTACATAAGGTTCAAGGTCGTCATCTAGGTATAGGCCTCCGGAGTAACTCATAAATTAAAGGAAAAAAGCCGTTTTACCTTAGTTAGCAACCTGCTCAATGAAATTTATTTTACACCGTAATCCACATATTCGTGCCGCTGTATACATCGTAGGCTTATACGTGTGTTTTTTTGGGGGAGATAGGGGCGAGCATAATGCAAGAATTGAAGTAGTCGTTACCTGTGAATGTTAACCTGCTTTTGATCATGAGTTGAAAAAATGGTGGATTGCCTGTGTTATTTTCAATTTCCTGCTTTTGGGTAAACATTAAGACATTGTAATGTTTATTTAGGTATTTTGATGCGCTTTCTTTTTCGGAATACAGGATGATATGCTATTAATTCCCTGCCTGTAATTTAGGACATCTGGCGCACGTAAGAGTAAAGCGGACTTACACGGAACGAATGTTAGAACTCCATCAATGCGTGGAGGCAGGTCTTCGGGGTAATACTGGAGTGTTACTTGCCGGTTATTGCGGCTCTGCCTTTAACCCGAACTCCTGAGTTGGTCGGCGCGATCTGGCGCAACCTGCTGGGCATCTGACCGTTCATTCACCCACTCGAAGCACTATTTAGTGCACCTCGGGGATCAGTCACGATCATCTGCTCCAGCATCTTACGCCAGCTCATCGCCGCCAACTCAGGAGTTCGGGTTCGAGGCAACTGGTGGTGGAGCGGTTAACACCTTGTACTCGGTGTCCCAGCGTTGGGCTTGTATCGCATCGGGCACCGCCCGCGCGGCCGTTAAAGCCAGAGGCAGCCATTGGATGCGTTGTTCCTTCGTGCGCTCGTGTTCACCGAGCACTTGGCGCCACACCGTTAACGCCGCCTTGGCGTTCCCCGCGTCCAGCAGGCGTTGCGCCAGCATTACCGCAAGCGGGGTCTCGGCCTGCTTGTAGCGACGCATCTGGGTTGTCATCTCAAGGGTGGTGCGCACTCCGGCTACATCTCCGCTGGAGCGCTGGAGGTCGGCAATCAGCAGCGCGACGGCGAGGTTAACTCCCTTTTGTTGAGCGCCTAGGCCCGCCCAGATCGCCGCCTCGCTTTGGCCTGCGGCCGCAAGTCGTTGCATGTGCCTTAGCACCACGTAGGCGCGCTGCTCGGGCGGGATTCGGTCGCGGTGGGCCCATTGTTCATCGAGGGTGATTTTAAAGGGCCGGTAAAGCGGGTCGCCCACCGCCATCGCCTGCCAGCTGTAAACCGGCACCGCGTACGCCGCCGCGTCGCCCAACGTATCCCCACGCGCCAGGGCTTTTAGGATGAGCTGCGGCTGGTGGGTGAGTTCGAGGTAGGGCTCAGTCACGTTGCCAAAGGTCGCCGTGACTCCGCGCGCCACCAGCGGCCCCACCCAGCCGTGGGTGGTCGAGCGCAGCGTATCCGCCGAATAACTATGGATGTGCAGCGCCACCGCGCCGGGCGGAAACCTGAATCCCTCCTGCGCAAACGGGCCGTTGAGTGCTCCTGCGTACCAGCCGAAATACAGTGCCGGAGCGTCGCAGCGCGCCCACGACGGCAGCGTGCCGCCGGCGCGGTCCACGTCGCCGTCAAAATGCAGCGCCGCAAGTTGCTTGGCCGACTCGTCCAGCCAGCGGTCGCCGGCCGCGTGCGGGCCGCCGATATCCACGTAGCTTCGGCCGATTAACCCCGTGGTTTCCACCTCGATAGCTTGGTCGATCAGTCGGCGCGCATCGGCCAAAGTCGGGCCGTCAAGTCGGCTGACTTTGATGATCTGGTTTAACTGCAGCGCCGTGGGGAGCTCGTTGTTGAACAGCGGATTGGGCACAAACGCGATCAGCGGCGGGTTGCTCAGCGCGGCTAGGGCGAGTTCACCATCGACTGAGGCCGCATTGGTTTTGAACGCAGGGTTGGCCGCCGCAGGAATCGCCTCAGCTGGCAACAGCGGGTCATTGACTACCTTCAGCGGCACGCCGCGACACACCACCAGGTAGGCAATCTTGTGGCCAGCGATCACGTACTTTTTGCGCCCGACCCCGTCGGTCAGGTCCATGCCGATGGCATCAAGCCACTGCCGCCGGACCAACTCGGCTTGAAGCGGATTGAACACCGTATCGACAAACTGGCGCCAGGAGATGGCCTCCGCAGCGGGCATCGCCAGTGCGAGGATATTGGCGGAGGGAATGCCGCGTTTTTGTGCGTAATATTGAGCCAGCTGCACGGATTCTGGATCGTCGGAGTTCGCCAAGATAACGACACGCGAAGCCAGGTCGTCGGCACGGGCCAGCGCCACGAGGACTGTGAAAACCGCAAGAAACCGGATGCATAAACACATTTCAGGAAACGCTGCCCAGCCAACTCCCGTGCGCCAATCCTAGATTCGAGGACTGCCAATGAGCGCGCGAATTGGCGCGGAAGCTGCGTTGCCAACACCTCCACGCCTCCACAATTTTTGCCGATTCTTCATGCCCGCTTTCGATCTCCTTCGCCCGCGCACCTACTCGGACAGCCTTCGCCCGCTCGGCCTCTGGCTGCTGCTGGTCGCTCCCGTGGGCGTGTTGTGCGGATCGGCCAGCGCGTTTTTCCTTTGGTCGCTTGATCGGGTAACTCAGGTGCGCTTCGACCACCCGTGGCTGTTGTTTTTCCTGCCGGTTGTGGGTGTCGCCATGGCCTGGGTTTACCACCACCACGCCCAGTCGGCCGTGCGCGGCAATAATCTCATTATCGACGAAATTCACGAGCCGGGCGGCGGGGTGCCTGCGCGCATTACGCCGCTCATCCTCGGCGCTACGTTGGTCACGCATTTGTTCGGTGGTTCGGCCGGCCGCGAAGGCACGGCGGTGCAAATGGGCGGCGGTCTCGCCAGTACGTTTGCCAAGCTCTGCCGCATCCCAGCCGAGCACCGTCGCTTGTTGCTCATGGCGGGAGTAGCCGCGGGCTTCGGTTCGGTCTTCGGTACGCCGCTGGCAGGCGCGGTGTTTGCCCTGGAAGTGCTCACGTTGGGCCGGGTTCAGTACACAATGCTCATCCCGTGCCTTTTGGCCGCCGTCATCGGTGACATGACCTGTGCGGCCTGGGGCATTCATCACACGGAATTGGCAATCGGGGGCCCGTTGACGGCGGGTCCCTTAACCTGGGGCAAACTCGACCTGCTGGTACTGGTCAAAGTCGCGCTGGCCGGGGCGTGTTTTGGTTTATGTGCGCGCCTGTTCACCGTCACCACGCATGGGCTACAGGCAGGTTTGACGCGTTTCGTTCCCCGCTACTGGCTGCGTCCGGCGATCGGCGGTTTGGCGGTGATCGCGCTGACCTATGCACTGGGTACCCGTGAATACCTCGGCCTTGGCGCCTCGAGCCCGTTCGCAGGCGATGTGACCACAACTACGGTTTTCCAAGCTGGCGGCGCGGATGCGTGGAGCTGGTTTTGGAAGCTGTTGTTTACCGCGATTACGCTTGGGGCCGGATTCAAGGGCGGCGAGGTAACCCCGCTGTTTTTCATTGGCGGCGCGCTGGGCAACACCCTTGCCGGCCTGCTCGGGCTGCCGGTGGATCTGGGCGCGGGATTGGGTTTCGTCGCCGTGTTTGCCGGCGCGAGCAACACACCGCTGGCATGCACGTTGATGGGAATCGAGTTGTTTGGTGCGCAACACGCGGTGCTTTTGGCGGTGGCGTGCTGGGTGAGTTACCACTTTAGCGGCCACACCGGCATTTACAGCGCCCAGCGCCCCGGCGAGGTCAAACACGCGCCTTGATGTTTTTTCGCTCCCCGCTGCGGGGGGAATGCGGAGGAGCTCAATTACCCGTTTCGCTTGGCCTTGAATCGCACGACTGAGCGGACGACACGGCGGTCGTCCCTAGTGGTCCGGCATGGGCGTGAACTAATCATATGACGCGAAATGTTCGGGAGAAGTGACAATAACCGTAGCCAAGTTCAAGGCGGGCGCCGAGTCCGGCAGCGGGCGGCAGAAGCGAAAACGATGAGCGCGAGTGAAAGGCCGATGGTAACTCTGGAAGAGGTTCTTTACTGACCGTAGTAGGCTCCCGGACCATGCTTGCGCTTGAAGTGCTTGTTTCGCAGTTCGGCTTCGATTGGGGCTAGCTCGGGTTCCAACTGGAGCGACATCAGCGCCATCTGGGCGATGCATTCCGTGGCAACGGCGACCTCGACGGCTTTGGCTACGGTTTTACCCCAAGTGAACGGGGCATGGCGGTTGACCAGTACCGCCGGGTAGTCACTGGGATCTAACCTGCGTTGGGTGAACAATTCGACAATGACGTTGCCGGTTTCCCATTCATAGGCGCCGTCCCCGATTTCGGCTGGAGTCATCTTGCGAGTCACGGGGACGTTGCCAAAAAAGTAGTCGGCATGGGTGGTGCCGAAGATAGGAATCTCGCGGCCGGCCTGCGCGAAGGCGGTGGCGTGCGAACTGTGGGTGTGGACCACCCCGCCGATCTCGGGGAAGGCGAGGAAAAGGCGTCGATGAGTGGGCGTGTCAGAGGAGGGGCGCAGGGATCCTTCGACCTGTTTTCCATCGAGGTCGATGAGGACCATGTCAGCCGGCTTGAGATCGGCATAAGCGACACCCGAAGGCTTGATGGCAAAAATGCCCTTGGCTCGGTCGATGGCGGAAGCGTTGCCAAAGGTGAGGTTGATCAGGCCATGGCGAGGCAGGGCGAGATTGGCTTCGTAGGCTTCGCGTTTGAGTTCTTCGAGCATGGAGAAGGTAGAGTCGGAGACGGAGGATTACACAGAGGGCACGAGAGATGGCACTGAGGTCACGGAGATCGGCAGGGTTTCGGATTAAAAACGCTGTGCGCTCCGTGACTCCTCTTGGGCCCTATGTGTAACGGGATCGGGGCTTAAGCGCGGAAGCCGTTTTCTAGGTGGTAAAACACCTCGTTGTTACGCAGGTCCTGCTTGAGCTGTGGCAGGCGGGTGTCGGCGTTGATGTGAACCGTTTCGATACCGGCGATGGTGGCGAAGTCTTCGAGCATCTCGGAGGTGACCGAGTAGCTGTAACCGGTGTGGTGGGCGCCGCCGGCATAGATCCACGAGGCACAGGCGGTCTTGAAGTCGGGCTTACATTCCCACACGGCGCGGGCGACAGGGAGGTTGGGCATCGCGGGAACCTTGACGGCAGTTACCTCGTTAATCAGGAGGCGGAAACGGGTGCCGAGGTGGACAAGGGAAGCGTTGAGGGCCTCGCCAGCAGGGGCGTCGAAGACGAAACGCACCGGGTCCTCCTTGCCACCGATACCGAGCGGGTGGATTTCGACCTTGGGTTTTCCCGAGGCGATAGTCGGGCAGATTTCGAGCATGTGCGCACCGAGGACCTGGTGGCCCTTGGGCGACATGTGATAGGTATAATCTTCCATGAAGGACGTGCCGCCAGGGAGCCCGTTGCCCATGACTTTCATGGCGCGGACCAGTGCGGCGGTCTTCCAGTCACCTTCGCCGCCGAAGCCGTAGCCCGCTGCCATAAGTCGCTGCGTGGCCATGCCGGGCAACTGGCGCAGGCCGTGGAGGTCTTCGAACGTGTCGGTGAAGCCCTTGGCGCCGATTTCCGTCAGCAGGGAGGAGAGCCCAAGTTCGAGACGGGCACTGTAGCGGAGCTCCTCGTGGCGGGCGCCGGATTTTTTGAGGGCTGGGGCGACCGCGTAGAGTTTTTCATAGGAGGCGACCAGATCAGCAATCGCTTTGGCTGAGACCGCCTCGACCTTGGCGACGAGATCGCCGACGCCATAGCCGTTAACCTCGAAGCCGAACTTGATCTCGGAAGCGACTTTATCGCCCTCGGTGACGGCAACATAACGCATGTTGTCGCCGAAGCGGGCAAACTTGGCGCCCTGCCAGTCGTGCCAGGCATGGGTGGCACGCATCCAAGCGGAGATGCGGTCCTGGACCTCGGCGTCGGACCAGTGGCCGACCACCACCTTGCGGCCTAGTCGCAGGCGCGTATGGATGAACCCGGCCTCGCGGTCGCCGTGGGCCGCCTGGTTAAGGTTCATGAAATCCATGTCAATGGATTGCCAAGGCAGGTCGCGATTGAACTGGGTGTGGAGGTGGAGAAAGGGCTTCTTGAGCGTGGTGAGGCCGCGTATCCACATCTTCGAGGGCGAGAAGGTGTGCATCCACAGAACCAGGCCGGCACAGTTGCTGTCAGAGTTGGCCTCGATGCAGACTCGGGAGATTTCCTCGGGAGTGGTGAGCAGTGCCTTGAACTTGAGGGGAAGGGCGAGGCGCTTGGATTTGACCAGGCCATCGACAACGGCTTGGGCATTGGCGGCGACTTGTTTGAGTGGGCCGGGGCCGTAGAGGTGCTGCGAACCGCAGACGAACCAGATTTCGGGAGTGGCAAGATTGATCAGTGACATGGGTGTTGGGATTGAAAATTAGGGACGGGGATAACGGTTTAGGCGCGGGCGGCGGACTTGATCGCGAGAAGTTCTTTCATGACGTGGGAGAGGTCGGCGGCTTTGTTGATGCCGCCAAAGCTGTCGTGCAGCTGGCGGTAGAGGGCGTAGAGCTGATTGTAGATTTTCTGGTTCGCGGCCTTCGGCTTGTAGGCAACGCCGGGTTTGAGGCGGGTCATCTTTTTCTGGGCGGTGGCGAAGTCCGGATGTGCGCCCGCAAGGACGGCAGCTGAGACCGCGGAGCCGAGGGCGCAGGCCTGGGAGGAACCGGCGACCAGCATGGTGCAGCCGGTTACATCGGCGTAGATTTTCATGAGCATCGGGTTCTTTTCCGCGATACCGCCGGCGCAAACAACGCGGTTAATGGGCACGCCATATTCCTTGAAGCGCTCAATAATCGCACGGGCACCAAACGCGGTGGCTTCAATGAGGGCGCGGTAAAGTTCTGCCTTTGTCGTATAAAGCGTGGTGCCCAAGGTGAGGCCGGTGAGCAGCGGATCGACCAGCACGGTGCGATTGCCGTTGTTCCAATCCAGCGCGATCAAGCCAGACTGGCCGGGCTTCAACAGGCCTGCCTCGGCCGTCAGCTGCGCATGGAGTTTCGCGTCGCCTAGTACGCCTTCAACGAACCATTTGAAGATGTCACCTACGGCGGATTGCCCGGCTTCCAAGCCGTAATAACCCGGGAGAATAGCGCCCTTGACGATGCCGCAAATACCTGGGATGTCGGCCACGGTCTTATCGGCGGA
>JBILJE010000148.1:0-7730 GCA_044377395.1 Rariglobus sp.
GCCTCCAGCCGGATCAACACCGATGCTGGCACCCTCACGCTGAGCAACACCGGCACAATTACCGGAGACGGTTTTGACCTGACGATCGGCGGGGCGGGTAACACGATTCTGGCCAGCATACTGGGGATCGGCACCGGCAACTTGATTAAGGACGGTAGCGGCACGGTGACGCTCTCCGGAGTCAACACTTTCACCGGGACCACAACGATCAACGCCGGTACGCTCAGACTGGGGGTGGCCAACGCGCTCGATTCCAGCTCGGCGATCATCCTCGCCAACGCCGCCGGGGTCACCTTGGACTTCAATGGGTTTAACGTTACCCTTGGATCAATCTCCGGTGGCGGTGAACTGGGCGGCAGCATCAATCTGGGCAGCAGCACCTTGACGGTGGGCGGCGACAACACGTCGACCACCTACGCGAGTAATCTGAGCGGAAGCGGCGGGTTGACCAAAGTGGGTAGCGGCACCCTGACGTTGTCCGGGACCAACACCTACACGGGGGCAACCACGGTAGCCGGCGGCACCTTACAAGCGGGGGTCGCCAACGCGTTTGGCAACGCTTCAGCGCTTAGCTTAGATGATACCGTCGGCGTTGCGCTCGACCTGAACAACCAGGCGACGACGATCGGCTCGCTTGCCGGCGGCGGCACCACCGGCGGCCATATTAACCTCGGTTCCGCCACCCTGACCACCGGCAGCCTCGGCTCCACGACCCGTTTTTCGGGGGTGATTTCCGGCAGCGGCGGGTTGACCCAAACCGGGACCGGAACGCTGACGCTCACCGGTACGAATAATTACACCGGGGCGACCACCATCGCTTCGGGCAGCACGCTGCAAATCGGTGACGGCAGCACCGACGGCTCGATCGCGACAAGCAACGCCATCACCAACGATGGGGCGCTCGTTTTTAATCTCGGGAGCAATCAAACCAATGCGTTCGGTATCAGCGGAACGGGCACGCTCAGCAAAAGCGGCGCCGGTACCCTGACGTTAAGCGGCGCCAATACCTACACCGGCGCGACCACGGTTTCGGCCGGTGTGTTAAACCTCCAAAACGACGCCGGACTTGGCAGCACCGCCGCCGGTACTAGCGTCGCCTCCGGGGCGGCACTGCAACTCCAGGGCGGTCTCACCGTGGGTGCGGAGGCGCTCACCCTCGCCGGCACCGGCGTGGCCAACGACGGCGCCCTGCGCAGCATTTCAGGCACCAACAGCTTCGGCGGCCTGCTTACGCTCGGCGCCTCTTCTCGGATCAACACCGACGCTAGCACCCTCACGCTGAGCAACACCGGCACGATCACCGGAGCCGGCTTTGACCTGACGATCGGCGGGGCGGGTAACACGATTCTGGCCAGCGTACTGGGGACCGGTGCGGGGTCCTTGACCAAAGACGGTGCCGGCAGCCTCACCCTCAGCGGCGCCAACACCTACACCGGCACCACCACCCTGAGCGCCGGCACGCTGAAGCTGGAGCATCAAAACGCCGTCCAGTCGAGTACCCTCACGCTGATTGGCGGCAGCGTGGTCTTTGACAGCACGGTGGGCGGCAACGCATTTACCGCCGGTGGCCTCGCCGGTTCGGGCAACCTCGCCCTGCAAAACAACGCAGCCACCGCCATCGCCCTCACGGTGGGCAATGGCAACAACTCGGCCAGTTACTCCGGTGTCCTCAGTGGCGCCGGTTCACTCGTGAAAACCGGTAGCGGCACGCAGATGCTCACCGGCGCCAACACCCACACCGGCACGACCACGGTTTCGGCCGGCACGCTCACGCTCCAGTCGGGCGGCGGGGCGCTCGCGCACACCAGCGGAGTGCTCATCGGCTCGGGGGGAACCGTTTCACTCGGTGCGAACGACCAGATCAAGTCGACCGCAACCCTCACGCTCAACGGGGGTACTTTGGCCCTCGGCGGGTTTAACCAAACCCTCGGCACCCTCGATTTGAATACGGCTTCGACTCTCGATTTTAGCGGCACGGCCGCGCTGGCTTTTGCCGACAGTTCGGCGCTGGACTGGAACTCCGCCCTGCTCACGGTGACCAATTTCTCCCCCACCACCAACTTCCTGCGCTTCGGCACCACGGGCGCCGGGTTAACCGCTACCCAGTTGAGCCTGTTTCGCTTCGTCGAGTTTGGCAACGATACGGCCCGAATCGACGCCAACGGTTTCCTCGCTCCGCTCTCCAGCAATGTCGCCAATGTCGGCGGCACCGATATCGTGTACGCCGCCCCGATCAACGGCACGACCACCGTCACCCAAAGTGGCACCGGCAGCACCACCTTGACCGAGTCGAATACCTCCACCGGATTGGCTAGCGTTACCCAGGGGACCCTGGTGATCGGCACCGCCGCCGGTGGCAACTGGGCGGGCGACGTCATCGTTTCTGGCACCGGCACGCTCAAGGGGCGCGGCACGATCACGGGAAGCTTGCTCGTCGACTCTGGAGGTAACTACAGCCCGGGTAATTCGCCGGCGATCCAGTCGGTGGGTTCGCTCACAGTGAACTCCGGCAGCTTGGTCACCATTGAACTCGACGGGGCCTCCGCCGGTAACGGTGCGTTTTTCCATGATAAGATTGCTTCCGTCGGCGCGGTTACGTTGAACGGCGGCACCCTCTCGGCCTCGACGATTTTTAGTGGTTCCAACGGCTATGTGCCCGCGTTCGGTGCCAGCCACACCGTAATTACCGGCAGCACGCTCACGGGGCGCTTTGCCGCCTATGATTTCACCGCCAACGCCACCGGCGTGAGTTGGCTGCCTGAATACACCGCCACCGCGGTTAACCTCTACGCAGTCCCGGATAATTACGCCACCCTCTCCGGCCTTAATCCCAACCAAACCCGCATCGGCGTTGCCCTGGAGTCGCTGCGCAACGCCGGTCGCTTTGAACTCGACCAGCGCGCCGCCCTCAGCAGCCGCGCTACTGTGTTTAATGGGCTTAAAACCAAAGACGCTGCCGGGCTGCGGGCGGCTTACGACCAACTCACCCCGGAAAAACTCACGGCCCAAGCCGCCACCACCTTCCAGTCGGCCTCGATCCTTAACTCCAGCCTTCAGCAGCGCAGCGCCGAACTGCGCCGCTTCGGCCCCGCCTCGGTCAGCCTCAACGGCGTGACCACTCCGGCCCCGATGGCGGACTACCAGATGAATACGGTGATTGAAGACGGGGTGACCTACCACGTCGCCACGGCCAAGCCGGCGCGGCGGGTGGGTTATTTCGCCGGGGCGAGCGGGGCCCTTGCGGCGCTCGATGGCGGGGCTGATCGGCTTGGCGCCTTTACGCAAACCGGCGCGGGGCACTGCGGGTTGGATTATGCGCTCAACGAAAACCAGGCGGTGGGGTTGGTGGTGACCCAAAGTTTCGCCTACACCGATTTTTCCGCCGACAGCGGTTCAGCCCTTACCGCGACCAATCGGGTGGGTCTTTTTCACGATTACCACCGCGACGGGGTTTATCTGAACAGTTCTCTTTCAGCCGGTTTTTCGTCCTACGAAACCGACCGAAAAATCGACTTTTTGAGCGAAACAGCCCGGGGCGAAACCCAGGGTTTCAGTTACGGCGGCCAGTTGGCCGCGGGTTATGATTTCAAGCTCGGTGACTATATCCTCGGACCCACCGCCTCCCTCGCTTATAACCATGCGCAGCTCAACGGCTTTACCGAAACGGGTTCGGCGGCTGCGTTAAAGGTCGGCCGGCAGAATGCCCACTCCCTGGTCAGTCAAATCGGTTTCCATGCGAGTCGCCCCTTGCAGTGGAAAAATATTGGATGGATTCCGGAGGTAAGTTTGGGGGTGAGTCGGCAGTATTTTAACCCCAATGCGATCACCGCCCAACTGACCGCCGGCGGGGACACCTTTAAGGTCAAGCCCCAGGCAGGCGGCCGGGAGTTTATTCATCCTGGGGTGAGCCTTGTGGCGATTTTGGCCAACGGGAGGTCGGTGCGATTGGGCTACGAGGCGAGCCTGAACCGCGATTCGGCCGAGCACCGGGTTAACTTGAGTGTGAATGCCGGGTTTTAAGGGCAACACAGTTGGCCGCTTTGTCCTGGAAGCGGGTGCCGACTTCCGCTCGGTCTTCAACGCCTGATTCCGGCGCCCCTTAAAAATACACAAATTACTAACTACTATCAACTTGACGCTTTTATGGCTGCCTGTTTTCCCGGTTAAGTTTAACCACACCAACAAAATCTGGGAAAATCGACGAAGCCAAAAGCCACCGTCCACCAAGCGCAGCGGGAACTGTTCCGAACCGAGGTGGAGGGTTTGGTGGATGCGGGCCATGCGCTAGTGAAGATGGTACGGCAGATGGACGGGGCCGTGTTCGACGAGCAGTAATTGGGGCAGATGTACGACCCGAACACTGAGGCACCCGCGGTGAGCACGAGTCTGTTGGTGGCGCTGCACCATTTCAAGTACCGGTATGATCTGAGTGACGATGTCGTGCTGGCCCAGTGGATGAAGAATCCCTAATGGCAGCATTTTAGCGGGATGCAGTTTTTGAGCATGCGATGCCGATCCATCCCTCGAGCATGATGAGGTGGCGCAAACGGCTCGGGGAAGCCGGGGCGGAGGCGATGCGCAAGGCAACGATCGACACGGGCCTAAAGATGAAGGTGATCACGCCCGCGCAGATTGCTCGGGTGCATATGTATACCACGGTGCAGACAAAAGCGGGGAGGTTTCCCAAGGATGCGCGCCTTTACGACCGGGCGCGCGAGCGCTTGGTGAAAACGGCCCGCAAGCAGGGGCTCAGTATCAAACAAAGTTATGAGCGGGTAGGCAGGCGTTTACTCATGGCGCAGAGCCGCTACGCCCATGCCCGCCAGATGAAACGGGCCCAGGCGTGCACTCGAAAACTCCGAACCAATTTGGGCCTGTTGATCCGCGAAATAGAACGCCAACAATCACAGCCACAAGGACTGCGCGGCAAGTTACTGGAGACAGCCAAACGCATTCGTGCACAAGAGCGCGGCGATGGGCAAAAAGTGTACAGTGTGCATGAGCCCGAGGTGGCGTGCATCCCCAAGTGTAAGCCCGGCAAAAAGTGCGAGTTCGGCAACAAGGTCAGCCTCGCGGCAACCAGCAAGGGAGGGTGGTTACGCGGAGCGTTGAGTTTATTGGGCAATCCCTATGACGGACACACTCTGGATGCGCAACTGGCTTAAGTGCGCCGGTTGGTCACCACGCATGCAGTAAAAGGGGGTTTCAAACTTCACCTCCCTGCGGCTAGCTTCTTTGCCTAGGGTCAATCTTCGGTGGTGCAGTTGAGTACCCTGCCTAAAGTTATACCGCGTGGGCGTCGATAAAGGTGCGGATAGAGCCCGCGTCGGCTTTGAGCAGGTGCTTCTTCAACGGGCGCTGTTTTAACGTCTCCAAGCTCGGATCTTTGGGCTCCACACCGATTGCGGAGATGATCGTGTCAGGGAACTTGGCCGGACTGGCCGTTGCCAGCACTAGGCTCGGGCGGACTTTCGACAGGTCGGCAAAGCCGCACGCGGTGTGCGGATCCACAACGTAGCCGTAGCGCTGGTACACCGACTGGATAATCCCCGGGATCTGCGCGTCGGTGCAGCGTGAGGCGCTAAACGTGTCGCGGTCGAAGGCTTGGAATTTATACCCGCCCGTCGTCTTAAACGTCGCCATGACCTCGCGCACCTTGGCGGCGTCACGGCCCAGACTCAGGTAGAGGAAACGCTCAAAGTTACTGGAAACCTGGATGTCCATCGACGGCGCGAGGCTGGGCGCCACCGATGAAACGCGGTAATCGCCGGTGGTGAACAGGCGGTAGAGGATGTCGTTTTGGTTGGTGGCGACCTTAAAACTGTGGATCGGCACGCCCATTTTTTGGAGCATCCAGCCGGCGAGTACGTTGCCGAAATTACCGGTGGGCACCACGAACTCGGTTTCGGCGCGGGTGGCGGCCGGCAGACGCAGATAAGCGTAGAGATAATAAACGCACTGGGCCAAAACGCGTGCCAAGTTGATTGAGTTCACCGCCGAGAGGCGGTGGCGCATGCGGAAATCCTGGTCGGCGAAGATCTCCTTGAGCGATGCTTGGGCGTCGTCGAAGGAGCCATCGACGGCGATCGCGTACACGTTGTCCGCCCCGGTGCAGGCCATCTGGCGCTCTTGGAGCGGCGAAGTGCGACCGTCGGGATAAAGAATAAAAATCGCGGTGCCGGGTTTTCCCAGCAGGCCGTGAATCGCCGCCGAACCGGTGTCGCCGGAGGTGGCGCCGAGCACGTTGATCGTTTGCCCGCGCACGGCGCATTGGTGACCGTAAAGGTTTCCCAGCAGCTGGAGCGCGAAGTCTTTGAACGCGAGGGTGGGGCCGTGGAAAAGCTCCAGTACCGAGGTACGTTCGTCGAGTTTGACGATGGGCGCGATGTCGGGGTGCGAGAACGTCGTGTAGCTCTGCGCGATCAGTTCGCGCAGGGTCGTTTGCTCGATGTCGGTCGCGAAATGCTTCAGAAACTCAAAGCACAGCTCGGCGTAGGGCAGCGGCTCGAAGCGGGCCAAGTCAGCGGGGCTGAACTGCGGCAGCGTCTCGGGCAGGTAGAGCCCGCCGTCCGGCGCGAGGCCGGTGGCGACGGCGTCGGAGAAGCTGAGGGCGGGCGTTTGGCCTCGGGTACTGACGAAGAGCATGGCAAAAACAGTAGCGAGTAGCGAGTAACGGGTAGCGAGTAGATGCCGGCGGTCGCCATGCTCGCTACCCGCTACTCACTACTCGCTACTTTTAAAAATCAGAGCTTATTCAGTTCGAAGGCGGCGTGGGCGACTCGGGCGGCTTCGTCGGCCTTGTCCTTGTCGATGACCACCGAGATTTTGATTTCGGAGGTGCTGATCAGCTCGATGTTAATCGATGCATCGGCCAGCGCCTGGAACAGCGTGGCGGCGACACCGGAGTGGGTCTTCATGCCGACGCCAACCACGGAGAGTTTGGCGATGTTTTCGTGGATCGCGACCTGGCCGCCACCGATGGCGTCGAGTACGGGTTCCAGGGTCTTGATAGCCTTCTGGCTGTCGGTGAGCGGTACGGTGAAGGTGAGGTTGGCGATGCCGTTGCGGCCCACGTTCTGCACGATCATGTCGACGATGATGCTGGCGTCGGCCAGCGCGCGGAAGACCTTCGCGGCGGAGCCGGGCTTGTCTAGAATGTTAGAGACGATGATCTTGGCTTGATCCTTGTCGACGGCGACACCGCGCACGACGACCTTTTCCATGTAAGCGATTTCCTGTTTCACGATGGTTCCTGGGTTGTAGTTAAAGGAGGAGCGGACTTCGAAAACGACGCCGTACTTGGCGGCGAATTCGACCGAGCGAGACTGCATGACTTTCGAGCCGGACGAAGCTAACTCCAGCATCTCGTCATAGGAGATTTCCTGGAGTTTTTTGGCGTCTTTAACCACGCGCGGGTCAGCGGTGTAAACGCCGTCCACGTCGGTATAGATCTCGCATTTGTCGGCCTGAAGCGCGGCGGCCAAGGCGATGGCGGTGAGGTCGGAACCGCCGCGGCCGAGCGTGGTGGTTTGGCCTTCGCCGTTGATGCCCTGAAAACCGGCGACGATCACGACCTTGCCCGCCTTGAGGTCGTCGGCGATGGGCTTGGCGTTGATCGTGGTGATCTTGGCCTTGGTGTGAACTGTGTCGGTTAAAATGCCGGCTTGTGCGCCGGTGTAGGAGACCGCCGGAACACCGACGCCGTGCAGCGCCATTGCGGTCAGGGCGAT
>JBILJE010000149.1:0-7717 GCA_044377395.1 Rariglobus sp.
TATGAATTATTCAGGGCCGACTACCTACCTGCTTTGGGCGCAGCGGCCGGAGGTTTTTGCGGCCCTCGCGCCGGTGGCGGCGACCCCAGCGCTGGGTAACCTCCCGACAGTGCCGAAACCCGTGCTACACATCGCGGGAAAAGCCGATCCGCTGGTGAAATTCGCCTGGCAAGAACGCACGATTCAAATGGTGCGTAAACTCAACGGCTGCGGCAGTGGCGAGCCTTGGCCGCAAGACAAGTCGTGTACGCTTTACCCATCGGCGAAAGGTGCTCCGGTGGTGACCCGGGTCCACGACGGCGGACACAAATACCCGGCGGAAGCACCGGGGGTGATCGTGAGGTTTTTTAAAGCGAACCGGCTACCCTGAAAGTGAGGGAAGGCGTCGCCGCTCAGCGGAAATCCACGACGGACTGGTTTGACCACTCGTTGTGGCCGCAGGGCATGGCGTGGAAAAAACTGCCTTTAACCGCATCGGCCAAGGCTTTGGCGTGATGTACTGGGATAACTATGTCCTCGGTGGCGCCGTAGATATCGACTCGACCACGGTATTTTTTAAGCGCCTCCCTGTTATCCCAGCGATCGAACAGCATCAGGCTGATGGGCAGGAAGGGGAATTTCTCCTGAGCAACCGACGCAAGCCGGTCGAATGGGACGACGAGAGCGATGCGCTCGGGTGGTCGGGGCAGCGTGGCCAAAGAACATGCCGCGCCGCTGCCGAGGGACTCACCAAGGACGTTCACTTCGAGCTCAGGGTAGGTCTGCCGAAGTAGTTCGTAGCCGACCTTGGCTGCGGTGTTGAAGGCGTCCTTGGAGTGCGAGCCAGGGCGACTGCCGTAGCCGGGGTATTCCAGAATAAACACGCTGTCGTTGGCACTGAAGGAGGTGAGGGCATAGGTACGGTCAATCGCTTGACCGCCATTGCCGTGCAGCATCAGCCAGATGCGCTTGGGGCTGGCCACTTCGCGGGCATAACCGATGACCTCGTCCCCAAGCAGCCAGGGTTTTAGGGCAAAGAGCTTCGCCTGCGCCGAGGAGTCGGTGTGGGTCGGGAAGTAGAGGAGGTGACGCTGGAAAACCGTCACGAGCAGGCACACGAGCACGTATATGCGTAAAAGCGAAAAACCGACTCGCCAGAAAACGGAGCGCTTGGCGATAAATAGGGAAGAGGGATGCGGGGTACCGGAGGACATAAAACCCGCTCACGAGAGGTGCAGCGGGATGAAGTGATGCACCGTTTTAATCGCCCATTTTGGCGCAGGGAAGCCCATTTCGTCTGGCCGAGTCAGCGGAATTTCCGCGGAAGTGAACGGGGGAACTCAGCCGGCGTTTTGGGCGATTAACCACCAGGTATAAGCCACATAAACCGCAAGCAAACACGCGCCTTCGACACGGGAAATCTTGCCGTCCGATTTAGCCAAGGGGAACAATACCACAGCCAACACCAGCATGGCCGAGAGATCGACCACGTTAATTCCTGGGGCCTTAATCGGCACGATCAACGCGCTCAAGCCAAGGATACCCACGATGTTAAAAATATTGGAGCCGACGATGTTGCCTAAGGCCACGTCGCCATGCTTGCGGATGGCAGCCACCATCGAGGTGGCCAATTCAGGCATGCTCGTGCCGACCGCCACAATCGTCAGTCCGATCACGGTTTGGCTGATTCCCCAGCCTTCGGCTAATCTCACCGCACCACCGACGAAAAAATGGCTGCCCCCCACGAGCACGCCCAAGCCGACGAGGGTGTAGGTGATCGCCAAACCCAGCCCCAACTTCACTTCAGCCGGTTCACCTTCATGGGTGATTTCCGACTTAAACTCACCAGCAACCAACTTGTTTTCTGCGGTCTCTTTGCCCGCCGCACGCACCGTCGTCACGGTGTAGACGATGCAGCCCAGGAACAGAACCGCGCCTTCCCAACGAGCAAGGGTTTCATCGAGCAAAAATAAGCTCACGAGCACCGTAAGCCCGATCATGATCGGAATCTCACGACGGATGATTTGAGCGGAAGAGCTGATCGGGCTGACCAAGGCGCAAAGGCCAAGGATAAGCGCAATATTACAGATGTTGGAGCCGACCACATTGCCGATGGCGATGGCGCCATTACCCGCGAGTGAGGCTTGCAAACTCACGACCATCTCAGGGCTACTGGTGCCATAAGCGATCACCGTTAGCCCAATGATGAGCGGGCTAAGACCGAGACGCAGCGCTAACCCCGCGCCGCCTTTAATAAGCGTTTGCGCACCGATATAGAGAAGGCCTAGCCCGCCGATGAGTGAAATCCATGAAATCATCGAGCTAGGTCTGTTAAAAAAGTGGGGCTAAGCTAGCCCAAAACGAATCGCTGGAATCGCCTAAAGTATTTCCAATCAGCGCATGCACGCGTCCCCACAAAAATCCCACCGGCGGGGAGGCGCGGTGGGGTGAGGGCGGACTGTTTACCCACGGAACACAAGGACTGCACGGAAGAATCGGGCCCAGAATAGTTGCCCACGAAATACACGAAACGACACGAAAGTCGGAAGCGTGACCGGATGGCCTCTGTCGACTCCGAGTTTTCTTTCGTGTCGTTTCGTGTGTTTCGTGGGCAAACCGATCGGAGGCTTTTTCGGTTACTACAGTGGAGGCTTATATGGCGACCGGGGCCTCGCGGCGCAGTGCTTCCACGTTCAGCGGTCGCGAGTACATCGCCAAACCACCCTCGGGGGTGCGCGGCCACTGATCCTCTTGCCGGTCACGGTAAAGTTCCACGCCGTTGCCGTCGGGATCGCGCAGATAAAGCGCCTCGCGCACCCCGTGGTCGGCGGCTCCATCGAGCCGCAGGCCTGCCCGGAGGACGCGTTGCAGGGCATCCCGACCTTGCCTCAGGAGGACTTTATGCGTCCATCATTCCATGCGTTACCGCTCGCTAGCGTTCATTTTTGGGCTGTCGGTGTACAGCCTTTCGGCCCCGTTTCTGGCCGCAGATTCGGCGGGGCTTCCGCCTCGGGCTGAATTGTTGGCGGGGGATTTGGGGCAGGCGCGCGAGTTGTTGGACCTATCGCTCGGATGGCGCGGTCGTGCCCAGCGTTACCTCGGCGAGTCGGGGCAAAAGGTCTCCAGTGGCACGCTTTCCAGTTCCGATCTACAGAGGCTCTATGCGGGGGCCGAGGATTATGTATTCCTCGCTCGACGCTGGAGGGCATTGGTCGATGTGCAGAGCGATGAGGCATGGAAACGCGCCGCTCCATCGCTTGCCAATGATGCGCTCACCCGCACGCAAACCAAGCTCGTGCTCGCTGCCTCCTTGGTCGAACAGGACGATTATCTGCTCGGCGTGGATCCTTATATGAAAATCCGCAAACTCAGACGACTGCTGAAGTCCGACCGACCGTCGATCGAGGGCGAAATGACCGCGGCCACGCTCCGGTTTCTGACCCCCTCGAACCGGATTCGTTTGGCGCAGGCGGTCGTCTGGTATCGAGCCGAAGGCGGTCAGGCCAAGGATCCGTCACCGGAAGAGGCATTCCTCGACGAGATTATTCAACAGAGCGCCGCCTACGTTTTCTTTTCCAAAAACCTGCCAGAACGTCTGCTCAAGGAGTGGGCGACAGGCGGCATCGCCGCCGTGACCACGGTGACCGATTTGCTGGGCCAAACCGGCAAGGAACTAACGAACGTCACCAGCATGGCGGTGGGTAATACCATGGGACTTATCGAAGTCCGTTCCGGTTATCTGCGAGGCCTGAATGAGGATGCTAAGCAAGGTATCCGCAGCCGTCTGCGTCCGCTGGACGTATTGTTGGAGAAAACCCCGTTCCGCCTGACGGATAAATCGATTCCCGGCCATTACGGTCATGTCGCGGTTTGGGTGGGAAATGAGGCTGAGTTAAAGGAACTCGGGCTGTGGGATGATCCGTTGGTTAAACCTCACCAAGAGCGCATCCGTCAGGGGGCCTGCATCGTCGAAGCGCTTCGACCGGGTGTGGAGATCAACACCCTCGATCAATTTCTTAATATCGATGAGTTCATCGTGATTCGGCGGCAGGAGCTGTCGCCCGCCGAGGCGGCGAAAGCCGGTCTCCGTGCCTTTGCGCAGATCGGCAAGGAGTACGATTTCAATTTCGATGTGGAGAGCGACAAGCGCATCGTCTGCTCCGAACTCGCCTATGTGGTGTTCCCCGATGTCGACTGGAACACGAGCAAGCTGCTGGGGCGGGCGTGTATTTCACCTGACCAGGTCGCGGTGAAGGCTGTGGGGGACGGGCCCTTTGATCCCCAGATCCTCTTTTACGACGGTGTTGAGATTCACGATAAACTCCCCGCGACGCTCGCCGTGTTGCTCAAGGATGATACGAAAGCCTTCAAGGCGCTCCATCCCGATTTCGCAGGACGCTCGATCAAAAAGTAAGGGGACACGCTGAGGCGGGCCTAGGCACAAAAAATCCCGCCGGCTGGGAGGCGCGGCGGGATGAGGGCGGAGGTTTTGCTCACGGAACACACGGACTACACGGAAGAATCGGGCCCAGAATAGTTGCCCACGAAACACACGAAATGACACGAAAGTCAGAATCAGCCCCGGCCGTCCGCAGTCGACGCCGGAGTTTTCCTTTCGTGTCGTTTCGTGTGTTTCGTGGGTAAACGGCTCGCGATCGTGGGCTTTAGAGCGTCGCGAGGATCGTGTTGAACGTTGCGCTCGGGCGCAGCGCAACGGAGGCCTTGGCGTCATCCGGCTTGTAGTAGCCACCGATGTCCACCGGCTTGCCTTGCACCGCAATCAGCTCGGCGACGATCTGCTTCTCGCTGGCGGTCAGCTTTTCGGCGACGGGCGTGAATACCGCCTTCAGCTCGCCATCTTTGGTCTGCGCGGCCAGGGCCTGGGCCCAGTACAGCCCGAGGTAGAAATGCGAACCGCGGTTGTCGATGCCGGCACCGACTTTGCGCGCCGGGCTCTTGTCGAACTCCAAGAACTTGCCATTGGCTTCGTCGAGGGTCTCGGCGAGGACTTTGGCCTTGGCGTGGTTTTGGGTGATCGCAAGGTGCTCAAAGCTCGCCGCCAAGGCGAAGAACTCGCCCAAGCTGTCCCAGCGCAGGAAGTTTTCTTCGGTGAACTGCTGCACGTGTTTCGGCGCGGAACCGCCGGCGCCGGTTTCAAACAGGCCGCCGCCGTTCATCAGCGGGACGATCGAGAGCATTTTGGCCGAGGTGCCGACTTCCAAAATGGGGAACAGGTCGGTCAAATAATCGCGTAGCACGTTGCCGGTTACGCTGATGGTATCGAGGCCTTTCACGATGCGCTCCAGAGTGAATTGGCAAGCGGCGGCGGGAGGCAGGATGCGCAGGTCAAGACCCGTGAGGTCGTGGTCTTTGAGGTAAGTGTTCACCTTGGCGATAATCTGGGCGTCGTGGGCGCGCGCGGCGTCGAGCCAGAACACGGCAGGCGTGGCGGAGAGACGGGCACGGTTAACCGCGAGTTTTACCCAGTCCTGAATCGGGGCGTCCTTGGCTTGGCAGGCGCGCCAAATGTCGCCGGCGGCCACAGTGTGGCTGAGGAGGGTTTTACCGGCTTCGTCGACCACGCGCACGGTGCCGTCGGCGGGGATTTCGAAGGTCTTGTTGTGCGAGCCGTACTCTTCGGCCGCCTGGGCCATCAGACCGACATTGGGCACGCTGCCCATGGTCTTGGGATCGAGGGCGCCGTTCTTTTTGCAAAAATCGATGACGGTCTGGTACACGCCTGCGTAGCAACGGTCGGGGATCAGCGCGAGTGTGTCCTGCTCCTTGCCGGCGGCGTTCCACATGCGGCCCGAAGTACGGATCATCGCGGGCATGGAGGCGTCGACGATGACGTCGGAGGGGACGTTGAGGTTGGTGATGCCCTTGTCGGAATTGACCATGGCGAGGGCGGGGCCGGCGGCGTAGGCGGCGGCGATGTCGGCCTCGATAGCGGCTTTGTCAGCGGCGGGGAGTTTTTCGATCTTGGCGAGCAGGTCACCGAAACCGTTGTTCAGGTCGACACCGAGGGGCGCGAGAGTGGCGGCGTGTTTGCTAAGAACGTCTTTGAAGAAAACCTTCACCGCGTGACCAAACAGGATGGGGTCAGAGACCTTCATCATGGTGGCTTTGAGGTGGAGCGAGAGCAGCACGCCGTCGGCCTTGGCACGGGCGATCGACTGCTCATAAAAAGACACGAGTGCGGCCTTGCGCATGACGGTGGCGTCGAGGATTTCGCCGGCCTTGAGCGGGGTCTTGTCCTTGAGGACCTGTACGCTGCCATCGGTTTTAACTAACTCGATGCGCACGCTGGCGGCGGCGGCGGTGGTCAACGACTGCTCGTTGCCAAAGAAATCGCCTTCGCTCATCGCAGCGACGTTGGTCTTGGACGTGGCCGACCAGGCACCCATGGAGTGCGGATGGGCGCGGGCGTAGGCTTTAACCGCTTTGGGCGCGCGGCGGTCGGAGTTGCCTTCGCGTAGCACGGGATTGACGGCGGAACCGAGGACTTTGGCGTAGCGGGCGCGGGCGTCCTTCTCGGCGTCGGTCGAAGGGGTTTCGGGGAAATCGGGGAGGGCGTAACCTTTGGCCTGGAGCTCGGCGATGGCGGCCTTGAGCTGGGGAATGGAGGCGGAGACGTTGGGCAACTTGATGATGTTGGCCTCGGGCTTGAGGGTGAGAGCACCGAGTTCAGCCAGGGCATCGTGGGTTTTTTGCGCTGCGGGGAGCAGGTCGGAGAAAACGGCGAGGATGCGGGCGGCCACCGAGATGTCGCGGGTTTCCACGTTGATGCCAGCGTGCTTGGCGTAGGCCTGCACGATGGGCAGGAACGAATAGGTGGCGAGTGCGGGAGCCTCGTCGGTGATGGTGTAGATGATGGAGGGAGCGGCGGACATGGTGTTTGCGTTTAGGGAATTAAGGTCCGTGAGCTAAGGACGGGCCAAATCGTCGGTCAAAAGCAATTACCAGATTGAGCGGGGAATATCCGCCGCTGCATTTGGGCGGCTTCCCCGGAGGGACGACCTCCGTGTCGTCCGTGATCGAACCAGCCCACACGGAGGTGGGCCCTCCCACGGTCCGCGTTGCGATCCCCCCGGAGGGACGACCTCTGTGTCGTCCGTGATCGAGTTTGAGATCGAGCCCGAGCCAGTCCACACGGAGGTGGACCCTTCGGGGAGTGGGTATTCCGTCCCGAGCTTTTTAAGCGCTCGATTTTAACTCGCCGCGCAGGCTGAGCAGCCACTGGACGCGCTGCGTTAATTCTTTCGGGCTGAACGGCTTCGTGAGATAATCGAGCGCCCCCAGCTCCAGGCCGAATGTGCGCGCGTCGTCGGTCGCCCAAGCCGTGAGCAGCAAGATCGGAATGGTCGCCGTGGCGGGGTCGCGGCGCAGGATTTCACAGACACCAAAGCCGTCGATGTCGGGCAACATCAGGTCGAGGATGATCAGGTCGGGGCGGCGGCAGGCGACCGACTGCAGGGCTTCGCGACCGTTGGCCGCCGTCATGACATTGAAACCTGCACGGGTGAGGTGAAATTCGACGAGCTCGGTCACATCCTGCTCGTCATCGACACTGAGAATCAAGGGGCGCATGCCTCAAATATAACCGGCTCAGGTGTCGATAGGGTGACGCCTGAGTGACAACTAGGTGAAAATGCTGTGGTTTCCCGTTCAAGGTTCCCGTTTTTGGTAAAAAAGAATGAAAAGGGTTGTTTTATTTTAGGGATGCTCGATCCGTGAC
>JBILJE010000215.1:0-5628 GCA_044377395.1 Rariglobus sp.
TGGACACCGTCGCCGACCGCGACCTGTTCATCGAGTTCGCCAACGCCTGTGCGCTCTTCGGCGTGCACATGTCGCGCATCGCCGAGGACCTCATCATCTGGTCGAGCGTGGAGTTTAAGTTCATCGATTTGCCGGACACCTTTTGCACGGGTTCCTCGCTCATGCCGCAGAAGAAAAACCCCGATTCGTGCGAACTGCTGCGCGGCAAATCGGCCCGCCTTCAGGGTAACCTCCACACGCTGCTCACCCTCGCAAAGGGTCTGCCGCTCACCTACAACCGCGACCTGCAGGAGGACAAACCGCCGGTGTTCGACAGCTTTGACCAAACCGGGCTGTGCGCCGACGTTCTCGCTGGCACCATCGCCGGCCTGACGGTTTTCCGCCCACGCTGCGCCGAGGCGGTTGCCGATCCGGCACTGCTCGCCACCGATCTCGCCGACTATTTGGTCGACCGCGGTGTGCCCTTCCGTGAAGCGCACCATGCCGTCGGCTCGGTCGTGAAACTCGCCGAAACCCTCAAGCTGCCGCTGGACAAGTTGCCCACCGCCGAGGTGAAGAAAATCCACCCCGGTTACGGCGACGATTGGGCCGTGGTGTTTGATTTGCAGCGAGCCATGGCCAAACGCCGCGGCACCGGAATGCCCGGCCCGACGCAGGTGAAGAAACAATTCACCCGCTGGCAGAAGCTCTTAAGCTGAGTATCGAGGTAGGCGCCGTTTTTAGGCGCATACCTTTTTTCACCCGAATCCATGGCCAAAGTTCGCATCCTCTCCGACCGCGTCGCCAATCAGATCGCTGCGGGCGAGGTGATCGAGCGCCCTGCTGCGGTGGTGAAAGAACTTGTAGAGAATGCCATCGACGCCGGTGCCACCCGCGTCGAAGTCGAATTCCGCCATGGCGGACGTTCGCTCATGCGCATTGAGGACAATGGTCACGGCATGTCGCGCGACGACGCCCTGCTCGCCCTCGAGCGCCATGCCACCAGCAAGATCAACGAGGCAGACGACCTGAACCGCCTGGCGAGTTTCGGCTTTCGTGGCGAGGCCTTGCCCTCGATCGCCAGCGTATCCCGTTTCACGTTACAGACCCGCGAAGCCGCCGCCGACGTTGGCTCGGAGATTTTGGTTAACGGCGGCAAGTTCGTGCATGTCCACGACTGCGGGCGCCCCGTCGGCACGCGAATCGAGGTCGCGCAGTTGTTCAACTCGGTGCCCGCACGGCGCAAATTCCTCAAAACCGACGCCACCGAAGCGGCGCACATCATCACCGGCGTGCGCCTCTACGCCTTGGCGTTTCCCAAGGTGGCGTTCACGTTGATCGAGGACGGGCGGGTGATTTTCCGCTCGCCGGAGTGCGTTGATTTAATGGGCCGAGTGGCGGAGATTTTCGGCCGGCAATTGGCGAGCGAACTCATGCCCATCGACGTGGCGGAAAACGGTATGCGCTTGAGCGGCCTGATCGGTAGACCTGGCGCGGGCCGCTCGACCCGCCACGAGATGATCACCTTCATCAATCAGCGTCCCGTGGATACGAAGGCGATCAACTACGCGCTCATTGAGAGCTACCACGAATCGTTGCCTAAGGGGCGTTACCCTCTGGCGTTTGTTTTTTTCGAAATCGATCCGGCCGCGGTCGATGTAAACGTACACCCGTCAAAGCGTGAAGTACGCTTCCGCTCGGAGACGCAGGTTCGTGGATTTATTATCCGCGCCGTGCTGGCCCGACTGCGCGATTGGGCCGACTCGACTTCGCGACCTGCGTTCAATGCGGCAGTCGAGGTGAATTCAACGCAAACCACGACGCGCCCGCCTGCAGCAACTGAGGCAAAACCACTGCCGTTAACCCTTCATCCGCTCGCCACCCCGATGATAGCGCTACCGCAACAACCGCGGGCGGCTGTTGCTCCAAGCGCACCGCAACCCAGCTCACCTGTGCCACAGCTGCGCGCCCAGCCCGAGGCGGCACGCCCGACTCCGCCTGTTACGGGCAGCGGGCTGAGCCTCGGCGCGACTGCGGGCCCCAAACCCGACGCTTCGCTGGCGCCCGCCACGAACACGACCTCGGCGGTGGGCGGTTGGCGCTTTTTAGGGGTGGCCCACGGTACCTACGCCCTGTTCGAGACGCGCGCGGGTTTGGTTTTGCTCGACCGCCGGGCGGCGCACGAACGCATTTGGTTCGAGCGCCTGCAGGCTCAGTTCCGCGACGGCTCGGTGCCCAGTCAACGGCTGCTCCTGCCGGTGCCAATGGAACTCGACCCCATTGCCAGCGCGCTACTGCTGGACCGCTTGGAGTTTCTCAACGGCCACGGCTTCGAGGTCGTTGAATTCGGCCGCAATTTTTTCCGCATTGAAGGAATGCCTGCGTGGATGGCGCCGGGGGACGCCGAGCCCTTTGTGCGCGAATTGCTCGGGGCGTTACGCGACGGCCGCTTGCAGGAGAACCAAATCGACGTGGCGCGCGATCAACTCGCGCGCCTTGCCGCAGCCAGAGCAGTCCGGCTAGGTGAAACCGTCAGCGAAGCCGCCATGCTCTCACTGGTCGGGCAACTGTTCGCCTGCCGTGCTCCGCTGACCAGTCCAGGCGGCACGCCAACGCACATCGAATTAAGCCAAGGCGACTTAGCCCGCCGTTTTCAGCGTTAAAAAAAAGTAATTAAAGGTTTTTTAAGGTTCGAGTTACGAAAAAATTCACCCACAACGTTCGTTGCCACACCGCCGCAAGCAAACTGGCACGGTTCCTGTAGTTAGATAAAAAAATTTAAGCATGCCCGCTCCTAAAAAAAACAAGTCCACGGCTGCCTCCTCAACCGCTCCCATCGCTACGGCGAACGGGGCCTCATCGACCCCTTCGAGTCGGGTCGCCGACACACCGATGTCCTCCTTGAGCCAAGCGATCGTACGCAACCTGAATTTCACCCTGGCGCGCGATCACACCACGGCCACTCCGCGCGATTGGTGGATCGCCACCTCCTTGGCCGTTCGCGAACACATTCTCGCCCGCCTCATCCGCACCCAAGGCGAACACAACAAACACAACGCGCGCCGACTCTATTATTTTTCCCTCGAGTACCTGATGGGCCGACTCTTTGAGAACAATCTCTACAACACCGGCCTGTACGACGAAGCCCGCGCTTCGCTCAAAGACCTCGGCGTTGACTGGGAGTCAGTTCGCGAGAGCGAAGTCGACATGGGCTTGGGCAACGGTGGCCTTGGCCGCTTGGCCGCGTGCTTCCTGGACTCGCTCGCAACCTTGGACCTGCCCGCCATCGGCTATGGCATCCATTACGAATTCGGCCTGTTCAAGCAGGAGTTCGTCAATGGCCACCAAGTCGAGCATCCCGACAACTGGATGATGTTCGGCACTCCGTGGGAAGTCGTGCGCGCCGAATACACCACCGAGGTTAAGATTTACGGCCGGGTCGAACACGTGTTTGACGACCACGGCAACTCCCGTCCCCGCTGGGTCGATACGAAAACCATTTTGGGTGTCCCGTACGACATTCCGATCGCCGGCTACGGCACGGCAACGGTGAACTTGCTCCGCCTGTGGGCATCGCGTTCGACCGAGGAATTCGACTTGGTCGCCTTTAACAGCGGCGGTTATGTCGATGCCGTGCGTGAAAAGGCTATCGGCGAAACCGTCTCGAAGGTCCTTTACCCGAACGACAAAACCGAAAACGGCAAGGAGCTGCGCCTCGTTCAGCAGTACTTCTTTGTCTCGTGCTCGCTGCGCGACATTATCCGTCGGCACTTTCGCGTTACCGGCAACTCCTGGTCGAACTTCGACGCCAAAGTTGCCGTGCAGCTCAACGACACGCACCCGGCGGTCGCGGTGCCCGAGTTGCTCCGCATTCTGGTGGACGAGAATAACTTCACCTGGGAAAACGCCTGGGAAATCGTGGTCAAAACCTTCGGCTATACCAACCACACGCTTCTCCCCGAGGCTCTGGAGCGTTGGGGCGTGCCGTTGTTCACCCGCGTGCTGCCCCGGCACACGCAAATCATCTTTGAGATCAACCGTCGTCTCATGGAAAAAGTCGAAGCCAAGTGGCCCGGCGACAACTCGAAGAAGTCCATTCTCTCGCTGGTTGAAGAAGGTGGCGCCAAATCCTTCCGCATGGCCAATCTCGCCGTGGTCGGCTCGCACGCAGTCAACGGCGTCGCGGCTCTGCACACCGAGTTGCTCAAAAAGGACCTATTCCCTGATTTCGATGCGCTTTATCCAGGCAAGTTCCAGAACAAGACCAACGGTATTACGCCGCGCCGCTGGTTGCTCGATTGCAACCCCCGCCTCTCCGGGCTGATCACCGAGAAACTCGGTTCGCCCTTGGTTTGGGCCCGTGACCTCGATGTACTGCGCGGATTGGAGAAATTCGCCGACCAAGCCGACTTCCAAAAGGAGTTCATGGCGATCAAGCGCGCCAACAAACAAGACCTCGCCGCGGTGATCCACGACCAGTGCGGTGTGGTCGTCTCTCCGGACGCGCTCTTCGACGTCCAGATCAAGCGTCTGCATGAGTATAAACGACAGCACCTCAACCTGCTGCACATACTCACACTTTACCGCCGCTTGTTGCAAAATCCGTCCCTCGATATCGTCCCCCGCGTATTCATTTTTGGCGCAAAAGCGGCCCCCGGCTACGACCTCGCCAAGAACATCATCCGTGCGATCAACGTGATCGGCGACCGCATCAATCGTGACGTGCGTATCAAAGAAAAACTCAAGGTGGTTTTCCTGCCTAACTACCGGGTTTCCCTGGCTGAGCGCATCATCCCGGCAGCGGATCTTTCCGAGCAGATTTCGACTGCCGGCAAAGAGGCTTCCGGCACGGGCAACATGAAGCTCTCCCTCAACGGCGCGCTCACCATCGGCACGCTTGACGGCGCCAATGTTGAAATCGGTGAAGAGGTGGGCGACGACAACATCTTCATCTTCGGCCTGAAGGTGCCCGATGTGGAGGCGCTCGATGCCAAGGGTTATAACCCGTGGAACTACTACGGCAGCGACGAAGAGTTGCGCTCGGTCATCGATTGGCTCGGCTCCGAGTACTTCACGCCCGGCGAGAGCCATGCGTTCGGTTCGCTCCACCACAGCCTGCTCGATGGTGGCGACCCCTACAAGGTGCTCGCCGATTATCGCACCTACGTCCAAGCGCACGAACGCGTTGACGCGGCTTACCGCGACAAGTCGCGTTGGGCCAAGATGGCGATTCTCAACACAGCGCGCGTCGGCAAGTTCTCCAGCGATCGCACCATCCGCGAATACGCCAAGGACATCTGGAGCCTGCCGCCCGTTTCGGTCGTCGCCTGCTGCCAATAAAACTTATTAGGCTGAAGGCTGTGGAAAGCCTGCCCTCAGTGCTGGGGTTCACTTTATGTAATTTGAACCCCAGCACAGTTGTAGCTATGCCTGATAACGTGCCCAATTAGGGGTTGTATTGTTGAAGTGATGACACGTTGAATTCATGGAGGGTTAAACATGCCCCATGGAATCAGTTAAGTCCATTAAGGGCCCGTCGACTCATGTTAAATCAAATGAGGTTTCTGTTCAACGACAATCTGATTTCGACACTGACGACAATCAGACTTCGACACACGTAAGCCGAAGGGAGGAGGGGGTGTAGGGGAG
>JBILJE010000150.1:0-7658 GCA_044377395.1 Rariglobus sp.
GTGAATATCGCTTTGGTTGGCCAGCAGGTGCTTGGACTCACTGAGGTTTTCCGGCGAGGTGAGAGCGAGCTGGAAATGCTTCACCGCACAGGTGAACTCCCGTCGGGCGAGTGCCGCGCGGCCCAGGGCGAGCTCGGTGCGCACGTGCTGGCCGAGGGCCTGGCCTTCGCCGCCTTCCCACGGCTGGAACTTGCGGGTGGCGACGAGCTTCGCCGCCTCTGCGGCGCGCCCAGTTTGGTTGTAGAGCGCGCAGATCTCAACCGAGAGGTCGTCGCGCTGACTGACCAGCGCCGGGTGGCGGGACAGTTCCTTGAGGCGCTTGGCTGGGGCTTCGCCCAGGCGCTTCCAGAGCTGGTCGCGTTCGTAGAGCAGGCGGGCGTCATGCGGGTTGGCGCGGAAAGCCTTTTCGTAGGCACTGCGGGCGGCGGCCGGTTTTTTGGAGATATTGAAATAGCCGATACCGAGGTTGCGCCAGACGATGGCGAAGGACGGATCGAGCCGCGACGCGCGTTCCCACAGACGGATGGCCTCGTCGTGGCGGCGGCGGTCGTAAAACAAGTTGCCCAAATAATACGGCGCGCGGGCATCGCCGGGATTGGCGCGCAGGGCGGCTTCCAAGATGAGGATTTCCTCCAGGCGGGCAGGGAAACAGTAGTCAGGCGAGGCTTTGGCGGCGGCGCGGTAGTGGACGAGGGCTGGCTTGGACTCGCCGAGCTGTTCGTGCAACCAGCCGCGGTAATAACTCATCAGCGGGGCTGTGCCGGCGCTCACCGTTTCGGAGTCGAGTAGCGCGAGTGCCTCGGCAAAGAAACCGGCGCGGGCGTAATCGAGGGCGAAGTCAAAACGGGTCTGGGTGTCGCTGGGCAGCGAGGCACCGGCCAGGTGGCGAGCCCAGCCGTCGAGCGGATCAAGGGCGCGGGTGGCGGCGATCACCGCATCGGCCTCGGCGGGGCGGCCGAGTTTTTTTAAAACCATGGCCTGAAGGTTGCGGGCGCGCAGGTTGTCGGTGTTAAGCCGCAGCGAGTGCGCGAGATGGTTGAGTGCGGTTTCCCAGTCGTGTTTGCGGCAATCCAACTCGGCGATGGCGTGGTAACCGGCGGCCTGCCAAGCTTGGTTCCAGATAGCTTTGTAGAAGGCGGCGTAGGCTTCATCGTCGCGGCCGAGGTAACGCAGGGTCAGGCCGAGGTTGTAGTGGGGCTCGCCGTCGTAGGGGTTGGAGTTGCGAAGGGTGAGGCGCTCAATGGCCTTTCGGAAGCAGGCTTCGGCGGCGGTGAATTCGCCGCGTTTGAGGTGCCAGCGGCCGAGGGCGTTGTTGCAACGGGCGTCGCCGGCGTCGCGCCGTAGGGCCTCGCGCCAGTAGGTGTCGGCGCCGCGGGTGGCGTGGCGGTATTGTTCTAAATGCAGGCCGGTGATGTAGAGTTCGTCCACGCTCTCGATCTGAGCGGGCAAGGCTGGCTCGGTGGCGGGCGGAGGCACCTCGGCCGGGACGCGCGTCTTGGGAGCGAAGGCGATCAGTTGGCGGCCGTCGCGGTCGCACACCACTAAGCGCAGGACGTCGGGGGAGGCGTTTTTTGGCAACTTGATGGTTTCCACGAAGGCGGCGCCGGGGGCTAGATCCCGGGTGAAAACAGCGAGCTGCTTGCCCTTGGCGAGCAGGGTAATCCGGGCCTGGGAGAAGGCTCGGGTGACCGACACACCGGCGCGCGCCTGGTTGCCCTCGACGAGCAGGCTGACGGCGGCGTCAAGGTTGGCATGCTGGGCCGGACCGATCTTTTGGATCGGATACCAGAACTGGCTCCACGACTTGGTTTCTCCAGGCATGAGGTAGGCGAAGTCGGGTTGGTTGTCGGTGTAGACGCCAGCCATGATCTCGATGTAGGGCGCGTATTCGCCCTGTGCATCGCGCTCGGTGAGACTGCGGTCCCAGGCGTAGCCGAACTCATGGTTGCCCCAGGTCCACTGCTTTTTACCGGGGGAAATGTGGTGGTTGGCGACGTGCACGACGCCGGCCTGGGCGGCGTGGTCGTAACCGCCGAAAAAGTCCTCCTGCGAGCCCATGCACATGTAGGAAGTGGGCACGGGGATGTTGGCGTAGAAGGACAGGTCGTTGGGCGCGTAGTTGACCGGGGTTTTGCCACCGCTTGCGGGCGGCACGAATTGCGCCGGTGCCTCGTTGGCGGGCACGCCGTTTTTGGCGCGGCTGCCGTAATCGACCCCGTAGTAACGGTCTTGGCAGAGCGGATACTCGCTCATCGAGCGTCGGGCGTGGTCGGCGACGTAGGAAACGTCGGGCGGGAAAAAGCTCTGGTAGGCCTGGTGCACGCGAGTGGCGACGTTGGCCCACCACAGGAAGGTTTGCACAAACGGGGTGCGGTTGTAGGCGCGGACTTTTAACTCGATGGATGCCTTGTCGGGGTGCAAGCAGACGCCGTGCATGCCCTTCATGCGGGCCATCGGATCGTGGTCGCTGCACCAGATCGTCTTGCTGCCGTCGGGGTGAGACTCGATTTCGACCTCAACGGGCATGAAGGTGGCCGGGCGGTGGTGCTGCGGCCAGTTGAACTCCACGCCGCCGGAAATCCACGGGCCGGCCAGGCCGACCAGGGCGGGTTTGATCACGTCCTGGCGGTAAAAGAAATCGTAGCCATTGGTTTTATCCTGACCGACATGGATACGCCCGCCGATCTCCGGCAGAACCATCACGCTCAGGAAATCGTTTTCGAGGATGACCGCGTCCCACTGGCGAGGGGTGGCCTGGTCGGCGATGCGATCGAAGAAAGGCAGTGGGTAAACTGCGCCACTGCTGCCCTGATAAACCCGTTTCTCCAAAAACATCGGGTTTTTATCGGCGGGCAAAGGCTCGAAGGTGGGCAATGAAATGGCTTCACGACGGACGACGACAGTGGGGGTGGACATGGTGCGAACAGTATGCCCGATTTTCCGCCGGATGGTAATGGAGCATGTTCGGATAGAGATGGATTATCTTATGGTTAAAAGACGAGCCACTCAGCAGGAAACACCCTGAGCTCACGCTCAAGGCCACAAGATTAAAGCCCTCATCCCCGTGGCCCGGAGCGTGAGCTCAGCGTGACAGTTGGGTTTGAATGAGATAAAAGGGGGCGACGTGGGCGCGGAGGTCAGGCATTTCGCCATTGAATCCGCTTCGCGGTCTGCCGATATACCTAAACCATCTTATGGCAAATTCTGCCCCCCATCCGCAGCCTTTTTCCGCCAAGCGGGCGAGGGAAGGGTTTCCAGGCCAACACCTGGTGGTGCTACCTCGGCCGATCATTCAGCAATCCCAGAGCAGCGCGCTGCTAACCGACCTGTTTCCCTCGGCGGCGGGTTTTTTTCCCAAAGCCCCCGGACATTTTGTCGAACGCGAGCGGGGGTTGGCCGAGTGTGTGTTGATTCGGGTGCTGAGCGGAGCGGGCTGGGTGCGCACCCGCGAGCGCCACGAGTTGGGGGCGGGGCAATGGTTATTGATACCTGCGGGTCTACCGCACGCCTACGGCGCTGATGAAACCGCGCCCTGGTCGATTCAGTGGGTGCACTTTCAAGGTCGGGCATCGGCGGCTTTTGCAGCGCTATTGGGCGCTGAGACTCAGGTGGCGGTGATGGCGGTACCTCGTAGCGGAGCGGATAACTTAGACCTAGCCCGGCTCTACGAGGTGCTGGAGCAAGGCTATACCCAGACGAACCTGCTGGTGGCTGCGGCCCAGTTGCGGTTGGTACTCACTGAGCTTGAGCGCGCCCTGCGCAAGGGGCGCCCCACCAGCGCGGGCGAGGCGGTGGCCGCCAGTTTGGTCTGGATGAGCGATAACCTCTCTGTGCGAGCCGATCTGGGCGCGCTGGCCGGGGCGGCGGGGCTGTCGGTGCCGCATTACTGCGAACTATTCCGGCGGTTAACCGGGTATCCGCCGGTTGAGCACTTCTTGCGGTTAAAAATCCAGCGCGCTTGCCAACTGCTCGACACCACCGAACTGCGGGTCAACGAGGTGGCGGTGGCGGTGGGGTGGGATGACCCGTTTTATTTTTCCCGATTCTTCAAAAAAATCACCGGCCAGTCACCCCGCGCCTATCGGCAGGTGGTGAAGAGTTGAGCGACGAGGGCTAGGGCGAGTCGCGGTGCTGAATTCCCGTTACGCAGACGCCGAACTGGTCAGGTGTTAGCTAAAGGCGAGCGGCGCAATGGCCGTGCTTTCATCCCGACGATTTACGCCATGCCCCGTGGAACCGATCCGCCGTTTTACTGTTTGGGTTTAGCAGGGAAAATACAGCCGCAGCCCTTGCCGCAACAATCCCGACGACGAATGGCGATGTGCCTCCGGCCGAACCAAAAAACACAGCCGATAAACACCACGGGAATTGATATAAGCCAGAGCCAGTTCACGGGGCGAAACCAAACAGGGGACAGTTCAATGGCAACCATTGAGATTAACGCTGTGAAAAAAAGCGCTTACGCTCGCGACCCGCTTGCGCAGATTAATGGGGGGCGTTTTAGCCTGGCTGCTAACACGCTAAATGGAGGTTAGCCGCCTTGATCGCAATTACCCGTTCGCGTAACACCTCGGCCAACTCTTTGCGTTCGAGCTCTGCTATAAAAACCTCGCCCCATCCCACCTTCGCTCGCACCCAAGGCAGGGTCATGAAGTTCCACACGTGCGGCACTAACGTCATCTCGCCCCACCAACACACTTCGTCCGCCACCGAGCGTTCCGCAGGCACCGCGTAAGTCAGCGCTGCCGGCAACACCCGCCAACCGTGCCGCACCACTGGCTCCAATAACGAGGCTTTAAAGGGTAAAACCTCGTTCCCGTTGGTCGTCGTGCCTTCCAAAAAAATCACTAACGACAAACCGGCAGATAACACCGGCCCCATCTCAACGCCGATGCGCGTCACATCCCCGCGTCGGCTGCGATCGATAAATCGCGTTCCGGATTTTTCGGCAAACCAGCCGAAAATCGGCCAATCTCGCACTTCCTTTTTTGATACAAAAACCACGGGAGTTTGCGCCGCCAGTACAAGAATATCGAGGTAACTGAGGTGATTGGCCACGATCACCACGCCGCGCGCCGGCACACACCGAGATTCCACTTCGACCTCCAGCGCTCTTAACCCACATCGACAGGCTTGCTGCAACCACCGCGCCTTGCTCGACGCATCACCCCGATGCCTGGGGTTCATCGCATAGATGGCCACGAACCAGCTGGTGACGGCACTCAGCGTGATCAAGCGTTTTACTCCGCGTAGCGTATTTAGGATTAACTTCATGCAGATGTTCAGTCGGCCTGTGGCGCGGCCAGGAGCCCAGCTCAGCCGGCAAACTTGCGCAACACCCGCGCTGGCATCGTCTGCAAATCCATCCAGGTAAGGAAATCAATGGTCTTAAACACGGGGTCGAGCGCCGGCTCACCGCAGATCGCAGCCCCTGCCGCCAGATACGCCAGCATGAGCCGGGGGATTCTTACGCCGCCGGACTCAGCATACGCCTCCACCGCTGCCGGGCTTGCCGCACACCGCCAACCGTCCAGCGGCTGCGTTCGCCACATCGGCTTCACCAGGTTTTTACGGGCAAGTTGCGCATACGCCGCCAGACCTTCGACTGGGTTTTGCGAGGTGAGTGAACTACAGCCGACCAGATAACGCGCTTGATGCTGCTCCGCATACCGCGCGATTCCCCGCCACAACAGCCCGAGCACACTTTGGTTGCGATGTGCACGGGCCACACACGCCCGCCCCAATTCAACCAACTCGCCGCGCGCCGATTCTAGCGGTCTAAAGTCAAACTCGCGCGCACTGTAAAACCCCAGTCCCGAGCCCGCAGCCACCGTGCCGGTTTGCAATCGATAGGTGCCCACGACCGTGCCTGTGGCCTGCTCCATCACGATTAGGTGGTCGCAGACCGCGTCAAATTCGTCCGCATCGAGTCCTGTTGCGACCGACCCCGGAAGCCCTTCGCCCAATTCGAGGTTAAACACTGCAAATCGCAGGCGCTGCGCTGCTCTCACTTCTTCCGTGTCGGTAGCGAAGCGCACCGAGTACTGCGAAGTTTCCGCGATAGGCCTACTCATGCACCGGCCTTTCTGAGCAGCGCAGTCACCTCGGCTACCGTCCACACCTTCGCTCCACGCGCCCGGTTAGCCGCACCAATCGCGAACGCCAGTGCCCATTGTTGGCACAACACCCGCCACCCGTGCCATACCGTGTACTTGGGATCATAAATACTGGTCGCCTCGGAGGTCAGTCCGTTGAGCTCTATCACGGTGAACTCGCCGCGTTGGAACGCTTCTGCCGAGGGCGTTCGTACATCGTAGCGTCCAAAATAAAACCCCGCGTAAGCCCGGCTCACCCGCTCCACCTCCATACTCAGGGCCGGTGTCACCCACTGCGCACCGTCCAAAAACACCGCACCTCGGCAATGCGTGCCGAGTTCGGTGAGTACCAGCTTCGCTCCGGAGCTCGGCACCTCGTCGAGTCGACCCGTGAAGTGATTAAGGAAAAAACCGCCCAAACACACCGCACGCGCATCGGCCAAAATCAGCGTTTCAATCGTGCTAACTCCGTCGCCAACCAGCGTCACCATACGTTTGTCGGTGACAGCAAAAATCGTCCCGCATTTCGCTCCGGGCCGCCGCACATAAAACACCCCGAATTCCACTCCGGGTACATACCGTTGGGCGATTAACTCACGGGGCTCCGCCGCCAATGCCGCGCACACGCCCGCCTCATCGCGAGCAATCACGACGCCGGAGCCGCGCTCGCCGACATCGGGTTTAAGCACCACCGGCCAGCCGTGAACCGCCACAAAGGCGCGAACGGTTTCCCCTCGCGTCACATCATCACCGCGCCTGACCAACGTCCAGGCCGCCACGCGCTCGCCGGCTGCCGCAAGGCCGGTTAAAATCTCACTCTTCGATTCACCCACCAGGCCACCGCCCGCGCCCATGCCGGGATTGACGGCGGTAAACAGCGTTGCTCCGCGATACCGCAGCGCGAGCCAGCAACAGTACACCACGACCGGCGGGTACACCGCCCAACGCGGCCAAAACTCCCAACGTGTGAGACGCCTCCATTTGCCCAACATAAGGCGGCGTCCGCGCCAGGTCAGCGCCTGCACGCCAAGTTGTGCCAGTACCCACACGACGAGCCCGGCCACCAGCAAACCGAGCGTCACTCGTGACCAAGCTTGAAACCATCCCAGCGCCGCCTGTCCCGCAGCCGCCGCGATGCCCACCAGCAGAGGAGTCCACAGCGCGCATGCCAGGGCGAACCACCCGGTAAACCGCAACCACGGCATGCGCAAAACTCCCGCCGCTACATAGGTGGGCAGTCGTGTTCCGGGCATAAATCGACTCGCCATAATCACCCATGCGCCCCGCTGCAAAAACCAGCGTTCAGCACGTGCCAGCGCTTCCGGTCCCACACGCCCTCGTAGCGGCCAGCGCTCCAGCACCCCGCGGCCCAAGCCACGACCGGCCGCCACTAAAAGCAGGTCACCTGCGAAAATCCCAATAAAACACGCTCCCACCGCCGGCCCAAACGTGAGTTTTCCCGCCGCCACCAGCAGTCCAGCGGCGATGCACGCGAGGTCTTCGCTCACCAAAGTCGCCAGGGCGAGGGCGACCAGCGCCAACGGGAGATCGCCCGCCAATAAA
>JBILJE010000151.1:0-7538 GCA_044377395.1 Rariglobus sp.
CTGCCCCACGCCGCCGACGCCTGGATCGACGCCGACAAAACCAAGGTCGGCTACGAAATCCCCTTCAACCGCCATTTTTACGTGTTCCAGCCGCCGCGACCGCTGACCGCAATCGACGCCGAACTCAAAACCGTCACCGACCGCATCCTCACGATGATCGGCGGCCTGTCGCACTGAGTTCTTCCACGCCGTCCTGAATCCCCCAATGAAACCGACGGTAAACCCGCCCGTGCGCCCGCTCATCACACCCGAACAGATGCAGCGGATCTTGGACAACCGTCGCCCCATCACCTCGGCCGAGGCTCATCGGCAAATGCTCGTCCATTTGGGACGACTTCCCGCAAAAGATATCCAGCCCACCCAAGACGACGCCCCAGCACGGGCCGATGCGCGACCCGATACAATCCGCAGTGAATCCCACTCTAATCCCCTGTTCTAATTATGGCGAATTCGCCCTAATTAAACGTCAGACCTGCCCGCTGCCGCCCGCCCGCGCTTCCATCCCATGAACTACCCCGCGCTCATCAAGGCCATCAACACCGCCTCCACCCAGCTCCAGGGCCGGGCGGCGGCGGCGGTTAACCAAGCCCTCGTCATTCGCAATTGGCTCATCGGGGCCTACCTCGTCGAGTTCGAACAATCGGGTAAAGATCGGGCCAAGTATGGCGCTCGCTTGCTGGAGACCCTTGCCAAAGACCTTTCAACGGCAGGCGCGCGTGGGTTCACCGCAGCGGTTCTGCGCTCCTGCCGGCTTACCTACAGTGTTTACCCCCAGATTCGACAGACAGTGTCTGTCGAATTGCTCGACACCCTTGGATCGGCTCCGATTCGACCCACGTTGCCGGTCGAATCCCCCCTCGTCCCCTCGCCGGTAACTCGGCAGAAACGGTCGGCGGTCCTGAGCGTGCCCGCAATTCGCGGGTCAGTGTCCCCCGAATTGCCCACCCCGCTGTCCCCCGAGCTTGTCCTCAGCTTTTCGTGGAGCCAGCTCCAAGAACTCATCCGCCTCGACGACCCGTGGAAGCGCGCCTTTTTCGAAAACGAGTGCCTCAAGGGCCGCTGGTCGGTGCGCCAGCTCCAGCGCCAGATCGGCAGCCTCCTCTACGAGCGCACCGGCCTCTCTACCGACAAAAAAGCCGTCATCGCCCGCGCCCGCAAACAGGCCCCCCGCGAAACCATCACCGATCTCATCCGCGACCCCTACGTCCTCGAATTCACCGGCCTGGCCGAACGCCCCGAATACCTCGAATCCGACCTCGAAACCGCCCTGCTCACCCACCTGCAAACCTTCCTGCTCGAACTCGGCGAGGGCTTTTGCTTCGAGGCCCGACAAAAACGCATCACCGTCGGCCGACAACACGACTACATTGACTTGGTCTTCTACCACCGCCGCCTGCGCTGCCACGTGCTGGTTGACCTGAAAATCCGTCACTTCCGCCACGGCGACGCCGGCCAGATGAACTTTTATCTCAACTGGTGGAAAGCAAACGGGATGGAGCCGGGCGATCAGCCCCCCATCGGCATTGTCCTGTGCAGCGACCGCGAGCATGCCGTCGTCGAATTCGCCACCGCCGGGCTGGACAACCAACTCTTCGTCTCCCGCTACCTCGTCGCGCTGCCCTCGGCCGATACCCTCCGCGCCTTTTTGGAAACCGACCGCGAGCGCATCGAAAGCCTCTGTCCGCCGCCCGCCGCCAAACCGGCCGCCCGTAAGCGCCCCCGCACCCCATGAGTTTCCCCCGTTATCCCGCCTATAAACCCTCCGGCGTCGAGTGGCTCGGCGACGTGCCCGCGCATTGGGATGTCGTTCAATTCAAGCAATACGTCGATATTCAGAATGGTGCGGATCATAAACACATCGAGCAGGCTGATGGGTATCCCGTTCTCGGTTCTGGTGGCTTGTTCACCTACGCATCCGATTTTTTGTATGACGGTGAATCGGTCTTACTCGGTCGAAAGGGAACGATTGATAAACCACTCCATGTAACGGGCCGTTTCTGGACGGTGGACACGATGTATTGGACGAAGATTAAACCCAATGCGTCGGGACGCTTCGCCTATTATTTGGCCGTCACCATCCCGTTCGACTATTACTCAACGAACACCGCGCTTCCGAGCATGACCAAGGGCGCCCTTAATAGTCATTTCGTAGCGCAGCCCCCGCTCGCTGAGCAGACGCGGATTGCGGAGTTTTTGGACGGGGAGACGGGCAAGATTGATGGGCTGGTGGCGGAGCAGCGGCGGCTGCTGGCGTTGCTCAAGGAAAAGCGCCAAGCCGTCATCTCCCACGCCGTCACCCGCGGCCTCAATGCCCACGCCCCCCTCAAACCCTCCGGCATCGAATGGCTCGGCGACGTGCCCGCGCATTGGGATGTGGGTCCGCTTAAACGCTATTGGAGCGTGACGGACTGTAAGCACATTACGGCGGAGTTTGTTCCAGATGGGATTCCGCTCGCCAGCATTCGCGAAGTTCAAAGCCGGTGGGTAACACTGGATAACGCCAAGCGCACAACGGAGTTTTTCTATGCCCAACTGATCGAGGGTGGCCGTCAACCCCTCCCGGGTGATTTGATTTTTTCCCGGAACGCGACCGTGGGTGAAGTAGCTCAAGTGAGCGCGGAACACCCCCGGTTTGCGATGGGCCAAGACGTTGTTCTGCTCCGTAAGCTTTGTAGCGAAAGCTCATCGGACTACCTTCAGCATATTATCCGATCACCGATCATTGTCCGGCAACTCGACAACATGATGATTGGTTCGACCTTTAAGCGGATCAACGTAGAGGAGATTCGTTCCTTCATGATACCATCGCCCCCGGCGAACGAGCAGGACGAGATTGCCTCATTCTTAGAAGTTGAGACCGCCCGGTTCGACACCCTTACCGCCGAAGCCGAGCGGGCGATTGAGTTGCTGCAAGAACGCCGGAGCGCGCTGATCTCGGCCGCCGTCACCGGCCAGATCGACGTACGGGCAGCCTAACGCACCTTGGCGCTTGAATCACCGCCGGTTTATTTCAACGTAGTCGACATGAGCACTGTCCAGGAAATCGAAACCGCCGTGGGGCGGCTCTCGCCCGAGGAACTCAAAACCTTCAGGGAGTGGTTCACTCATTTCGACGCCGACAGGTGGGACGCCCAACTTGAAAGCGATGTCGCCGAAGGTCGGCTTGATGGGTTAGCCAATGAGGCGCTACGGGATTTTAAGCAAGGGCGTTGCCGCGAGCTGTGACCCATCGCGCCACCCCGAGGTTCTGGCTGGCCTACGACCGCTTACCCGAGACCGTTCAGCGCACCGCCGACGCCAATTTCGCCTTGCTCAAGAGCGACTCCCGCCATCCCTCGCTCCATTTCAAGCGCATCGGCCGTTTTTGGTCGGCGCGGGTGGGCCTGACTTACCGTGCGCTGGCTGTGCAAGAGGGCGATGAGGTGCTGTGGTTCTGGATCGGCCATCACAGCGAATACGACCACATCCTCACGGGGCGGTGATTTCGCTGCAAATCACGACATCACCGCAGATGTGTCGGCGTAGGTTTTCACTCCCGATCAGGGGTGAGTTTCCATGCCGACTCGGCGGAGAAACGGCCGTCAAAATGGGCGGACAATTTCTCCAGATCCAGTTTGCCGCTGCGACTGACATCGGTGCCCGTGACCTTGCCCAAGACGTAGGCATTAAGGCTTTTTTTGGAGCGCCGCGCCGCCAGTTGCAGCCGCTTTTTTTCCTTCGTGGAGACCTTAAGTGTGATGGTGGAGGTGCTCATGGTGTTACCTTGGTTAACACCGGATAAAAATCAAGGTGCCACTTACGGCCACTTGAATCCGAGCCTTTAAAAGTCTCCGCACCCCGCCAACTTGTCCCTTGTCGCCGTTCTCGTTGGCCAGCTACCTTTTGCTTTCATGAGCCTGCACAAAGAAATCAGCTTCGAGGTCGAAATCTGCCAACACCTCGGTGCGCACGGCTGGCTCTACGCCGAGGGCGACGCCGCCACCTACGACCGGGCCCGGGCGCTGTTCCCGGCCGACGTGCAGGCCTGGGTGCAAGCCACCCAACCGCAGGCTTGGGACGCGTTGGTGAAAAACCACGGTGCGGCCGCCGGCGACACGTTGTTTACCCGGTTGCGCGACCAGCTCGACCAGCGCGGCACCCTCGACGTGCTCCGACACGGGGTCGAACTGCTCGGGCTGAAGCAGCCGCTCAAGCTGGCCGAATTTAAACCGGCCCTGGCGATGAACCCCGACATCCTCGCCCGCTACGCCGCCAACCGGCTGCGGGTGGTGCGGCAGGTGAAGTATTCGAGCACCTGCGAAAACAGCATCGACCTGGTGCTGTTTCTGAACGGCCTGCCGGTGGCCACGGTGGAGCTGAAAACGGATTTCACCCAGTCGATCGGCGACGCCATCGACCAATACCGCTTCGACCGCCTGCCGCGTCCCAAGGGGCAGAACGCCGAGCCGCTGTTGTCGTTTCCCAACGGGGCGCTGGTGCATTTTGCGGTGAGCAACAGCGAGGTGGCGATGGTCACCCAAATGGCGGGACCGGCCACGGTGTTTTTGCCCTTTAACCAGGGCGACAACGGCGGAGCAGGAAACCCGGTGAACCCGGCCGGCGGCCACCGCACCGCGTACCTGTGGGAGCAGGTCTGGGCCCGGGATAGCTGGCTGGAAATCCTCGGCCGCTACCTCATCGCCCAACGCGACAAAAAGAAGCAGATCGCCAAAATCATCTTCCCCCGCTTCCACCAACTCGACGTCACCCGCAAACTCCAAGCGGCGGTGCTCGCCAGCGTTTCTCCCGGCTCGTCCTTAAAATACCTGGTTCAGCATTCGGCCGGTTCGGGCAAAACCAACTCGATCGCCTGGACCGCCCATTTTCTGGCCGAGTTGCACGACGCCGCGAACCGCAAGGTCTTCGACACGGTGCTGGTGGTATCGGACCGCAACGTCATCGACGCCCAACTCCAGGAGGCGCTGTTCGACTTCCAGCGGCAGACCGGGGTGGTGGCGACCATCACCAATCAGGACGGCAGCAAGAGCGCCAAGCTGGCCGAGGCACTCTCGGGCGACAAAAAGATCGTGGTCTGCACGATCCAGACTTTTCCCTTCGCGCTGGAGGCGGTGCGCAAGCTCGCGGCCACCGAGGGCAAACGCTTCGCTGTGATCGCTGACGAAGCCCATTCGTCGCAAACCGGCGAGGCGGCGGCGCAACTCAAGGCGGTGCTCTCGCCCGAGGAATTGGCTGAGTTAAAGGACGGCGGCGAGGTGAGCACCGAGGACATTTTAGCGGCGCAGATGGCCAACCGGGCGAGCGAAAGAGGGATTACCTTTGTGGCCTTCACCGCCACGCCCAAGGCGAAGACCCTGGAGCTGTTCGGTACTCGGCCCGATCCGGCCAAACCGGCGGGGCCGGGCAACCTGCCGCAGCCCTTCCATGTTTACTCCATGCGTCAGGCCATTGAGGAAAAGTTCATCCTCGATGTGTTGCAAAACTACACCTCGTACAAGCTGGCCTTCCGGCTGGCCCACGAAGGCAAGGACTACGAGCAGCGCGAGGTGGAGCGCAGCGCGGCAATGAAGGGCATCATGGGCTGGGTGCGGCTGCACCCGTATAACATTTCTCAAAAGGTGCAGATCGTGGTGGAGCATTTCCGCGCTCACGTAGCCCCGCTGCTCGGCGGCAAAGCCAAGGCGATGGTGGTGGTCGGCAGCCGCTTGGAGGCGGTGCGCTGGCAACTGGCCATAGAAAAGTTGATCAAGGAGAACGGCTACAAGATCGGCACGCTGGTGGCATTCTCCGGCGAGGTGAACGACGCGGCTTCCAGCCCCGAGGCGTTTACCGAAAATAGCCGGGAGCTGAACCCCAACCTCAAAGGCCGCGACATCCGGGAGGCATTCAAAACCGAGGAGTATCAAATCCTGCTGGTGGCTAATAAATTTCAGACCGGTTTCGACCAGCCGCTGCTCTGCGGCATGTATGTGGATAAACGGCTGGCGGGTATTCAGGCGGTGCAAACCCTCTCGCGGCTCAACCGCGCCTATCCCGGCAAGGACACGACCTACGTGTTGGACTTCGTGAACGAGGCGGCAGAGGTGCTGGCGGCGTTTAAAACCTACCACACTACGGCGGAGCTTTCTGGGGCGACCGATCCGCACTTGGTGTTTAACCTGCGCGCCAAACTGGACGCCGCCGGCCACTACGACGATTTCGAGGTGGACCGGGTGGTGGATGCGGAGCTGAACCCGAACGCCAAACAAAGCGACCTACTGGCCGCCATAGCCCCGGTGGAAGACCGAGTCATGAAGCGCTACAAGGCGACCCAGGAGGCGTTGAAAGCCGCGCAGGCGGCGAACGATGTGGCGGCGACCAAGGCGGCGCAGGACGACCTCAACGCGTTGGTCCTGTTCAAGACGGATTTGGGGGCGTTTATACGGCTCTACACCTTCCTCTCGCAGATCTTCGACTACGGGAACACGGCGATCGAAAAGCGGGCGATTTTTTATAAACGGCTGCTGCCGCTGCTGGAGTTTGGCCGTGAGCGTGAGGGCATCGCCGTGTCGAACGTCGTGCTAACCCACCACCAGTTAAAAAACCTCGGCAAAAACCCGATGCCGTTGGGCAAAGGCGAAACGCCCAAGCTGGACCCGCTGACCGAAGCCGGCAGTGGCGACGTGCAGGAAAAGCAAAAAGCGTTCATGGCCGAGTTGATCGAGAAGCTGAACGAGCTGTTCGGCGCGGAGACGACCGATCAAGACCAGTTAGTCTACGTGAACCACGTGATCAAGGGGAAGCTGCTGGAGTCGGACAAGCTGCGGAAGCAGGCGGCGAACAACACCAAGGAGCAATTCGCCAACTCGCCGGACCTGAAGACGGAGCTGTTGAATGCGATCATGGGGGCGTTGGATGCGCACACCTCGATGAGCACGCAGGCGCTGAATTCGGCCAAGGTGCAAAGCGGCATTAAGGACATCCTGCTCAACCACGCCCGGCTGTGGGAGGCCCTGCGCGGGCAGGCGGCGGCTTGAGTGGGAGGGCGTGGCTTAGCGGTCAGCAGATCGCGCGAGAATATCCTAGCAGTGTGGGCCTCTTTTTCAGCGTGCGAACACCGGGCCCAGACGAGCCCCTATTACAGTTCTAGGCGACGCGCTGACCCGTCTTTTTACAGTTCTGGTCGTAACTTTTAATGTAAGGGCCTTCTTCGGTCGTAAAGGTGTCTCCAGCTGCACCGATGACCGTGACCTTATGCGAAGACATTTGCGCGATCCGTCGGCAATCTTCGTCGAAGGTTTTGATCCAAACCCCATCTACAACAACAAAGAAGTCTCCCGTGATGCCGACAACCTCGTTGTCATTGCTCGACATCTGGGAAATGCGGCGATTTTTGGCGTCGTAGACATTGATCCAGGGGCCTTCTTTTGTAACGTTATACCATTTATGTATTGCTTTGATACTTAAATACGTTTGGCTTTTGTCATGGCAAGACCATTACCAAACTTAGGAACGGAGCGGGTGGCAGAACTTGAAACGGCGTGGGCAACGCGGACGCAGGG
>JBILJE010000004.1:0-27242 GCA_044377395.1 Rariglobus sp.
CACCCGAACCAACCGATTCGCGCATGCATACCACGGGAGCCAAAATAATCCGGATGAAGCCAAACCAGGCACGACAGCTATAGACGCACGAAATTGTTTGATGAGCCGGAATGCATTATGAATAATGGTACCATGATCTCACATCGCTCGAATGGGGAAAAGAAGGCTCAAAAATTATACTCCACGACTAAACGAGCACTAGCTTTTTATGATAAGCAAATGCTTACATGCTTGAATCAAGCTATGCAGGATTTTATTCTTCGCCAAGAAATGGTTTTTATCGCTACTTCTGATGGTGCCGGGGAATGCGACAGTTCATTTCGTGCAGGATTACCTGGCTTTATTCGTGTGCTAGACGAAAAAACATTAATTTACCCCGAGTATCGTGGCAACGGAGTGATGGCAAGTATTGGCAATATACTTGAAAACAATCACATCGGAATGATGTTCATTGATTTCTTTGAAAGCACTGTTGGTTTGCACGTAAATGGATCCGCTCAAATCATTGAAAATGAACAGCTTTTAACCATCCCCAATTTACCCGACCCTATGATGGCGGATTTATCCGCTAAAGGTGGTCGAAAGCCTGAACGATGGATAAAGATTTCTGTATGCGAGGCATATGTCCACTGTTCAAAGCACATTCCGCTCTTAGCTAAGCTTGATAAAAAAATACACTGGGGAACTGACAATAGCATGCATAAAGGCGGAGACTACTTTAATATTAGTAAGTCACGAGTGCCCGGTAATTCGATTGGCTAAAAACACAAGTTATTGATTTGGAGCTAAGCGACCGCCCGAAGACCGCCTAGGCGTGTAAGGTGAGTGGGTGTAGAGTCGGGGCATGGCAACAAATAGAATTACCCGCAGCCGGGAGTAAACCCAACGGAGCTGCGTGCGCCCACACCCGCTTAAGTGGCGACCGTGGTATCGCTAAGAGCGGCCTGGGCGGCTGCCAAACGGGCAACCGGCACACGATAGGGTGAACACGATACATACGTTAACCCAATCTGGTGACAGTAACGCACCGAGGTCGGGTCGCCACCGTGCTCACCGCACAACCCGAGCTTGAGGCCCGGACGGGTGCGCCTACCTTTGGCGATGGCGATCTCGATCAACTGCCCAACGCCGCTCTGGTCGAGCGTGGCGAAGGGGTTGGCCTTTAGAATCTCCGCATCCTGATAAGGAATCAAAAATCCGCCAATGTCATCGCGCGACATGCCCAGGCAGGTTTGCGTGAGGTCGTTGGTGCCAAAGCTAAAGAATTCGGCGGTGTGGGCGATTTCGTCTGCGGTGAGGGCGCCGCGCGGCACCTCAATCATCGTGCCAACCGTGTAATTTAACGTAACTGCGCGCTCGGCCATGACGGCGCGGGCGGTGGCGTGGATAAGTGCGACTTGCAGATCGAGCTCCTTCTTAAATCCGACCAGCGGCACCATGATTTCGGGCTGGGCGTTGGGCACGCTAGCGGCGGCCTCAAAAATCGCCCGCGCCTGCATGACGGTGATCTCCGGGTATTTGATTCCGAGCCGGCAACCGCGAAAGCCGAGCATGGGATTAAATTCAGCCAATGACTGGACCCGTTGAACGATTTTTTCCAGCGGCAGGTCCAGCTTGCGGGCGAGGTCGAGCTGCTGCTTGTGGGTGTGGGGTAAGAATTCGTGCAGGGGCGGGTCGAGCAGCCGGATGGTGGCGGGCAGTCCATCGAGGGCGGTGAAAATCCCGATAAAATCGTCGCGTTGAAACGGCAATAATTTGTCCAGTGCGGCTTCGCGGGCATGGCCGCTGTCGGCCAGAATCATTTCGCGCATCGCGTCGATACGGTCGCCAGCGAAAAACATGTGTTCACTACGGATCAGCCCGATACCGCTCGCGCCAAAGGCAAGCGCCTGGCGGGTTTGATCGGGGGTATCGGCGTTGGTGCGCACTAGCAGGCGCGTGGCCTCGGCGCACCAAGTCATGAGCTGCTGATAGTCTTTGAATTTTTCGGTGGCACGGGCAATCGGGTCGGCGTGGAGCAAACCGGCGATGATCTCGGAGGGAGCCGTTTTAACCAGCCCCGCGTACACGTGGCCGAGGGTGCCATCGAGAGAGAGTGCGTCGCCTTCACGGAAATCGCTTTGGCCGATCCGCAAACGCTTGTGGTCGTAGTCGATGTGCAGGGCCGACAGCCCGCAAACGCAGACCTTACCCATCTGGCGGGCGACGAGGGCGGCGTGCGAGGAAACGCCACCGCGAGCTGTGAGGATACCTTCGGCGGCGATCATACCGCGCAGGTCCTCAGGGGAGGTTTCGAGACGTACGAGGATGACTTTTTCGCCCTGAGCGGCGGCATGAACAGCGCGCTCGGCATTGAAATAAATCCGCCCTGAGGCGGCACCGGGGCCGGCGGGCAGGCCAGTGGCCAGAGGCGTGAGCGTGGAGAGTTGGTGCGGGTCGAAGATCGGCGCAAGCAGTTGATCCAATTGGTCGGCGGGATTGCGCAACACGGCGGTGCGCCAATCGATGACGCCCGAGCGGTGCAGATCGAGGGCGATCTTGAGTGCAGCCATGGCGGTGCGCTTGCCGTTACGCGTCTGCAGCATGAACAACTTGCCCTCCTGGATGGTGAACTCGATGTCCTGCATGTCGCGGAAATGCGTTTCGAGCACGGTGCGCACGCGCAGCAGTTCGGCGTAACAGGCAGGCATTTTATGCGCGAGGTCGGCGACTGGCAGCGGTGTGCGCACGCCAGCGACGACGTCCTCGCCCTGAGCGTTGAGCAAAAACTCGCCGTAAAACTCGTTGGTGCCGTTTGCGGGGTTGCGGGTGAACGCCACACCGGAGCCGGAGGTTTCCCCGGTGTTGCCGTAGGCCATGGCCTGGACGTTGACTGCGGTGCCCCACTCGCTGGGAATGTGGTATTTGGCGCGGTAAACGACAGCGCGGTCGTTCATCCACGAGCCGAACACGGCCCCAGCCGCACCGCGCAACTGCACCCACGGATCGGAAGGAAAGGCATGGCCTGTGCGCGCCAAAACAATCGCCTGGAACCGGTGCACAAGCTCCTGTTGGTCGGCGGCGGTGAGAAGGGCGTCGTCGATCTCGCACTGGTAGCGCTCGTGTTTGAGGGCGGCTATGGCGACCTCAAAGGGCTCATGGTCTTCATGCGGGCCTTTTTGAACGCCCAGCACGACGTCGCCGTACATCTGAATAAAGCGGCGGTAACAGTCCCAGGCGAAACGGGCGTTTTGGGTGGTGCGAGCGAGGGCCAAGACAGTCTGGTCGTTGAGGCCAAGGTTAAGAATCGTGTCCATCATGCCCGGCATCGACTCGCGCGCGCCGGAGCGCACCGCAACCAGGAGCGGAAAATTTTCCGCGTCACCAAAACGGTAGCCCATAATCTGCTCCATGTTACGGATGCCCGCCTCGATGTCGGCTTGAAGTGAGGCTGGGTAGGTGCGGGAGTGGTTGTAATAATAAGAGCAGACCTCGGTGGTCAGGGTGAAGCCGGGAGGCACGGGTAGGCCAATGCGGGTCATTTCGGCGAGGTTGGCGCCCTTGCCGCCAAGCAAGTTTTTCATGGCTCCGTTTCCCTCGGCTCGGCCGGAACCCCAGGTGTAGAGGTATTTTGGGGCCCCGGCGGTGGGCGCGTTGCGACTAGGATGCAGATGCGGGTGTGGCATGAGAGAGGACTGGGTGTTGGTGTAGCCCTGCGAATGACTCCTATTGGCAAGGAACGCGCCATGGAGTGACGCGTTATGACACATAACAGGAGCATGCGTTCGCTGTGATCTGATAGGTTTTTAATCAACCCCAACCCTATTTTTCCGCCGCCCAAAAGGGACGCCGAAAGCGCCCTTCGAATCGCTTCGCACTGCGGGGCGGTGGGGCGAACTTATGGCACAGATGACTCGCGTGCTCATCCGTCCAACCTGTTGCAAGCACACGCCCATTTTTGATCAAAATGCGTCAAAATGACCGAGGACAGCAAATGCTACCACCCGCCCCATGCGGATTGGTCGTCCCTGGGCACCTTGAAAATGAGTGGGCATCCCAAAAGACCGGCACGCCGCGTGGCCATGGCGGACATTGCTCTTGTTTAAAGCCCCAATCAGTGAAACCCCTTCCAACTCGCGCCCACCGTGTGGGCGCACCTTTTAACCACTCATGATTTTACGTATTCTTAGTCGGACCGGCACACTCGATAAACTTAAGGGCCGGGTGGTCACCGATGAACACGGCCGCCTTTTTCTCTGGGGCAGCAGAAAGTCCCCCTCAGTGATTCACCTTGATGCCGATCACCCCGTGGCGGAAAAGCCAATCCCCGGCGGCATTCAATTGGACCAGGCCCAGCTTGAATTAAGAAAACGTCACCAGGTCCATGCCACAGCAGCTGACCCTGCGGATACTGCCAACGACCTCTTCCTCGCCGTAAATCTCTACCTCCCCCCCGAGTTCGCTGGTGAATGCCCCATCGAAGTCGTCCGTCTGACGGATGGCGCGAGTTTAAAGGACCGGTATTTTTGCGACACCTCTGACTTGATCAAGCTCGGGTTGATTCGAACGCCCACGCGCTGCATTTATGCGTTCGTCCTGATTCGAAAGGGCGAAGTAGCACGCATGCTACACCGTACTGCCTCCAACGGAAAGATCGGCTGCTGGTATATCGCCTATAACACGGACAAGCCAAAGGTCATTTTCCATAAAGATTACAGCGCCCCGCCGCCTTGCTTGGCCTGATCACCTGAACGGAGGCGGGTTAAAGCTGAACTCCAGCGCCGATCATCGTGCTCGCACCCTCGACAATTCTAGTAGGTAGGTACACGCGAAACTAGGGCATTTTAATTTAAAGTATAGCCGCAGGTGGCAAACCACCCGGCGGCATCGCGGGCGGAGACGGCAGAGAGTAAGCGGGCGATAGCGCGGAGCAGGTCTGGGTGGGAACGAGCCTCAGCAGCACGCAAGAGAGCTTTCACTTTGCTCCACATCATTTCGATGGGGTTAAGGTCGGGTGAGTAGGCTGGCAGGAAGCGAGTTTCTGCGCCTACAGCCTTAATAAATGCGAGGGTCGCCTCATTTTTATGGGCTCCGAGGTTGTCCATCACGACTATGTCACCGGAACGCAGGGTCGGCACGAGAATCTCGCGCACGTAGGCCTCGAAGACCTCGGTGTTGGTGGCGCCATCGATGGTCATGCATGCGCTCGATCCATCCAGCCGAACCGAGGAGATCATGGTGGTGGTTTGCCAATGACCGTGGGGACAACTGGCCACCAGTCGCTGCCCTCGGGGGGCGCGACCGTGTAGGCGGGTCATATTCGTTTTGGCTGCTAATTCCGTCGATGAAGACAAGACGGCTGGCGTCGAGTAGGCCTTGGGTCGCCTTCCACTGCTGGCGTGCTTCGGCGACATCCGGTCGGCTTTGTTCGGCCGCGTGGAGCGTCTTTATTTATATGTCAGCCCCAGCGCGATCAATGCGTAGTGAACGGCCGGAATCGTACAGGCCATCGCCAGCTTCTCCTTAATCTGGGCAAGAGTCAGATCGGGCTGTTCGGCGACCAGGGTTTTGAGCTTCGCCCCATACTCCGGCAATATCTGAGCCATCCTTCCAGCGTAACGATACCGGCGCCCGATCTCATTGGTTTTATCCCATTTCGCGTTCAAAAAAAATACAAACGAACCGTTTTAACCACTAATGACCACTAATTCCCACCAATAAAAACAAGGGATTCGCCGCTTCTGGATTAGTGTATCTTATTGTCCATTAGTGGTTAAAAATCCGGTTGTGTTAAGGTTGGATGATCGGTCGCTACTGACGTGATTACGGCAGTGGCCGGGTTTTAATGCGTTTGAATGTAAAATGGTATTAAGCCTCTGCTGCAGAAGCTTTTTACCATCCCCAACGAAACCAGAAAGCGCCTCGCGACCTCCTCTCTGGTGCCCTGTTGCTCATCATAGGCTGCGACAATGCGTCCCCTTAGATCCAACGATATTGTTTTCATTCGCCCCACTACGGGCGAATACCTTCCTATGGCTAAACATTTATTTAAAACGCTCTAGCAGCCTGTCGGACTTCGGATTAAATCGCTCCAATTATTGCTTATTATATTGCATAGCAATGAATTAAGTAACATTAAATACGCGTGGCCACTAAGTTCATTACGATTGATCGGCAGACTCCATTGCTACTGCCTCCCGACCTGCGGGATTGGGTGAAAAAAGATCACCTTGTGCACTTCATCATCGATGCAGTTGAGCACATCGACGTGAGTTCGGTGGCATTGAATCAGCGCGGTAGTGGAAGTGCGCAATATCCGCCATCGATGCTCCTGGCCTTGCTCGTTTATAGTTACGCAACGGGTGTTTTTTCCAGTCGGCAGATTGAACGCACGACCTATGAAAACGTGGCGGTTCGCCTGCTCTGTGCAGACACGCATCCTGACCACGACACGATTTGCACCTTCCGCAGGGCGAACCGTGAATTAGTGCAAAAGGCCTTTGCTCAATTACTTGAAATGTCGGCGGCGTGCGGGGTGTTGAAGCTGGGGCAAATCACCGTGGCTGTGGATGGCACAAAAATCCTGGCCAACGCCAGCAAGCACTCTTCGGTGAGTTACGAGCACGCGGTCAAGACGATGGAGGCCCTCGACCTGGAAATCGCCGAACTGTTGCGCAAAGCCGATGCGGCGGACTCGGCGCCGCTGCAAGACGGCCTGACGATTCCTGCGGAGATCCAGCGCCGCGAGCAGCGCAAGGCGATCTTGGCCAAGGCGAAGGCGGAAATCGAAGCCCGCGCCCAACTGCGTTTCCAAGCAGAACAAGCTAATTATGAAGCCGTTGTCGCCAAACGCGCCGCCTTCACGGAGACCACCGGCAAAAAGTCCAGTGGCCGCGAACCCACAAAACCTGATCCCACTCCGGGCTCGAAAGATCAGCTCAACCTGACCGATGAAGTCAGCCGGATCATGAAGACCGGCCAAGGATTCCAGCAGTGTTATAATGCCCAAGCTGGAGCCGACACCGACTCACGCCTGATCGTGGGACCGCGCGTAACGAATGCCCCAACGGATAAACAACAACTGGGGCCGAACTTGGTCGCCATCGCCGAGCACGTGCCGGTGAAAAACGTTTTGATTGATAGTGGTTTTGTGAGTGAGGCGGCGGTGGTTAAGGCGGAGTCTTCGGTCGATGGAAGCGGATCAGGGATAGTTGTTTATGCGGCGATTAAGCGTGAGCCCCATGGTCGCACGATCGCCCAACTCGAAGCGCACGAAGACCCGCCGGAGCCGGGTGTCGAGGCGAGCTTCTCAGAACGCATGCTACACCGCACCGCCACGGCCGCTGGGCGCGCCCTCTATAAACTACGGCAACAGACCATCGAGCCGATTTTTGGTATTATAAAAGAAGCACTCGGCTTCAGGCGTTTTTTACTCCGCGGCCTTGATAAAGTGTCACTCGAGTGGGAATTGGTCTGCCTGGCCTACAACTTTAAGCGGCTGCATCGCCTCAATGCCCAACTGCGCCCGGCCTAACCGCGCCTACGCAGGATAACCCCGTAAAAAAATCGCCCCACCCACTCATCAATCGTAAAAGCTCAACCGCTCACGCCCATAAAGCATAACTAAATCCTAACTACTGCTGTTTACTGTCCACGAATCCGGCGGCTTGTCCGCTGAGGCCACGGTTGAGGTTTTTCACTCCGACAGGCTGCTAGGGGGGATGTAACATTTAAAGTGCCGAATAGAGGTGCTGAGGTAGTAGTGCTTCAGCCCGCCTCGGCGATCGTAAGGAAAATTCGTTGTAAACCTGCGGGCTAAAGCACTACGTAATAACTCTATCCGAAACATTAATTATCACTGCCTACAAACCCCAGGGGCCGTCTTCCGGCCGAACCCAGAAAGCTTATGAAAATCAGGCTTCACTCGGAGCCCTGCTGAGCCTTAAGGTTTATTGTTTATGCAAAAATCCCTCGTTATTCTAAAGCCAGACTGCATGGCTAACAAACATGCCGGCAACGTGATCGACCGCTTCGAAAAGGCCGGTTTTGAGATCGTTGGCACCAAGATGATCCGCCTCTCCTCCGAGGTGCTGCGCTCCCACTACGCGCACGTGGCCGAAAAGCCGTTTTATCCCGAAATCGAGGCCTTCATGAGCTCCAGCCCCGTGATCGTTCTCGCACTCAAAGGCGATGACGTCGTCGCCAAGATCCGCGACTTGCTCGGCCCGACCGACTCGCGCAAGGCCGCCAAAGGAACCATCCGCGGCGACTACGGCACCGAGATGATGAAGAATGTTGTCCACGCCTCGGATAGCGATGAAAACGCCCGCATCGAGCTGGCCCGCTTCTTCAAACCCGAAGAGCTGTTTGCCTAATCCGTACTTGGTCCGCTCAACAGCGGATTTACGCCTCAAAAGCCGACCTTAAACAGGTCGGCTTTTTTGCGCCCCTTCATGCCCCTCGCCGTGTCGTGCGCACCTCGACCGAGGCCTCATACCATTTCGCCTTCAAAGAAATACAGACGAACCGTTTTAACCACTAATGAACGCTAATTTCCGCTAATAAAACCAAAGATTCATCTCTTCTGGATTAGCGTATCTTAGTGTTCATTAGTGGTTAAAATCCGGTTGGTTTAATGTCGGATGATCACACTGAACTGAAGCATTTAATTAGCTATTACTTACTCCCAGATATTGCGCCAAAAAGGCGCGCAAAACCGCAACACACCTAAGTCGGGCCGTCTTGCGGCAGGCGTTAATCAGGCTCTAGATGGGTCCGCTGCGGGCTTTTTAACAAACCGATTTTCAGTGCCGGCGAGCAGGCGCTTGATGTTGGCGCGGTGCAACACGATCACAAACACACCAATCGCCACCGCCAACCAAACGACCAGCGTGGGCGCCTTGAGTAAAAATGCCGCCAGCGGAATCGCCGCCGCCGCCACAATCGAGGCCAGGGACACGTAGCGGGAGGTGTAAAAGGTCACCAGCCACACCGCCAAGGCAATCAGCGTCACCACTGGCATGAGCACCACAAAACCACCGGCGGAGGTGGCCACGCCTTTGCCGCCTTTAAAGCGCGTGAAGCACGAAAACCCGTGCCCGATCACCGCGCACAGTAAACCGACAACCGCCGCCGGAATCACGGTTTCGGGGGTGAGCACTTTGACGTTGGCGACGAAAATCGTCCAGGTCGTCTCCTGGTGGGCGGCAGCCGCCACGGCAGCGATGGAAGATGCCGCACTTTTGTAGACGGCCCATTGGGCGAACAGCAGCGGCCAACCGGCGGCCGACGCGCCCTTGAGCGCGTCGAGGGCGAACACAGTGTTACCGGCACGCTTGCCCAGAACGCGCTTCACGTTGGTCGCGCCCGGGCTTTTGCTGCCGTGCTCGAAGATGTTGATCCCGTAGGCACGCGCCACGATGTAACCGAAAGGAATGGCGCCCAATAGGTAACCGAAAAGCGCGGCGATAGTCAGAGGGATCAACATGGGTAAAAAAAAGAGGTAGGCGCTCACCGATGGGCGATGGCATGCAGCCATCGCCCAAAAATGGGCACCTACCTTAGGTTACAATCAGAGCTGGATGAACTTGGCCTGTTTGATGGCCGGGTTGCCCTTGATTTCGTTGCGGGCAGCCTCGCTCGGCTCGGTGTCGACGCGCACCACCATGTAGGCGGTGCCGCCAGGGGTGAGTCGGCTCAGGGACATGTCGGCGATGTTGACCTTGTCCTTGCCGAGCAGGGTGCCGACCGCACCGACCATACCGGGCTGGTCGATGTTTTCGAGAACCAGCAGCTTGCCTTCGGCGGCAACCTCGACCTCGCGGCCGTTGATACCGACGATACGGGGCTCGTTGGCCTTGCCGATGAGGGTGCCGGAAGCCGAGAAGACTTCGCCGGCGGCGTTGATGGCCTCGACGGTGATCAGCTCGGAGTAGTCGCAAGCCACATTGCTGCTGATCACGTCGGCCTGAATGCCGAGGCGCTGCAGAACGAAGGGAGCGTTGACGGTGTTAACATCCTCGCTGATACGACGGAGGAACCCGCGCTCGATGGAGCGGGTAATCGCGTTAGCATCGATTTCGACGATCTTGCCGGCGTAGGTGATGCGCAGGGTAGCGATCTGCGCGGGGGCGATCTGCTGGACGAGGGTGCCGAGCTTGGTGCCGAGATCGATGTAGGGAGCGAGCATCTTGGCGGTGGCAGCGTCAACCGAGGGAAGGTTAACGGCGTTGCGAACGGCTCCGCTGATGAGCAGGTCGGCGATCTGTTCGGCGACCTCGATACCGACTGCTTCCTGGGCCTCGCTGGTGGAGGCGCCGAGGTGAGGAGTGAGCACGACGTTGGGCAGCGAGCGCAGTTCGCTGTCCTTGGCGAGGGGCTCTTCCTCGAACACGTCGAGACCGGCGGCGGCGACTTTGCCCGATTTAAGGGCGGCGATCAGGGCGGTTTCCTTGATGATACCACCGCGGGCGCAATTGAAGATACGCAGGCCCTTCTTGCACTTCTCGAAGGCGGCCTCGTCGATCATATGGTGGGTATCGTCGGTCATCGGCATGTGAACCGTGATGTAGTCCGACTGGGTGAGCAGTTCATCGAGGGTAACCGACTCGACCTGCATGGCCTTAGCGCGGGCGGGCGCGAGGTACGGATCGTAGGCGAGCACACGCATGCCGAAGGCCTGGGCGCGCTTGGCGACTTCGCCACCGATGCGGCCGAAACCGACCACGCCGATGGTCTTCTTGAACAGCTCGATACCGCTGAAGCTCTTGCGGTCCCACTGGCCGGCCTTCATGGAGGCGGCTGCTTGAGCGACGGGACGCGCACCGCAGAGGATGTGGGTGAAAGTGAGTTCGGCGGTGGCGATGGTGTTGCCGGCCGGAGTGTTCATGACCACGACGCCACGCTCGGTGGCGGCATCAACATCGACGTTGTCCACGCCGACGCCGGCGCGGCCGACGACCTTCAAGAGCGGCGCGGCCTCAAGGATCGCACGCGTAATTTTGGTCTCGGAGCGCACGGCAATGGCGTGCACGTCTTTGACGAGAGCGAGAACCTGCTCCTGGGTGGAGCCATAGGCCTCAATGACTTCAAAGCCCGGCTGCTGGCGCAGGTAGGCAACTCCCTTAGGTGAGATCTTGTCGGCGACGAGGATTTTCATGGGAAAATAGCCCGCAAGGGAAAAGCCCCCAGCGCTCGCAAGCAAGGAAAAGGTTACCCCTCATTTTAACCCTGTAAAAACCAGCTCTGCGTCCTCGTTACCCGCCGCCCAATTCGATCCAATTAAGCTGCTAATCCGCCCCAAACGAGTCCGCAACCCCTTTACCTTCAATAACCCAGCCGAAAAGCATCACCTAATAGGTTAGACTTTTCGCCTGGGTGAAAACGCCTGGCGCAGCCTCCGGACTCGCCAAGAGCGGGGCCGAAAGCCATCGAATCGACATGGCCAACGCGCGCTTAATTCAGCAAATCCGGTTCATCGTCGAAGTGGACAAGTTAAAGGAGATCCTCCGCCAAACCTTGCTCACCCAAAGCCGCCGCCAGGAAAACGACGCCGAGCACTCCTGGCACCTCTGTTTGATGGTTCTGGTGCTGGCCGAACACGCCACCACTCCTAACCTCGACGTGCTTAAGGTGCTCAAAATGCTGCTCATCCACGACATCGTAGAAATCGATGCCGGCGACACCTTCGCCTACGCTGCCGCGCAACAGGCCGACCAGCACGCCCGCGAATCGCGTGCCGCCGAGCGGATTTTCGGGCTGCTCCCCGCTGACCAAACCGCCGAGTTTCGCGGTATTTGGGACGAATTCGAGGCGCGGGCCACCCCGGAAGCCAAGTTCGCCGCAGCGCTGGACCGGTTTCAACCGATGCTGCAAAACTGCCTGACCGAGGGCGTCGCGTGGAGGCAAAACGGCGTCACCAGCGAGCGGGTCATCGCCCGAGGCCAGTCCATCGCCGAGGGTGCACCGGCGGTCTGGGAGCATGCGGCCGAGTTAATCGCCGCAGCTGTTCAGGCCGGCCACCTGCCCACGGCATAACGCAATCGCGACTAAACCCCAGCCGAGTTCAAGGTGCATGACTATGCGGGCGGTGTCCCGCCACCTTGAGCTCACGCTCAAGGCCACGACCGCACACCACGACCGCACACCACGGGCGAACGCCACGACCGCACACCACGAGCGAACGCCACGCGGTTAACTCGCTCAATTTTGACCCGACGACAGTGACCGGGATCCCGTTGTGGCAATGACCAAGCCGCTCTGCTCACAGAGCACCTTGGTTGCCATCGCAATCTCCTCACTGAGTTGCATGACGTCCAATTGGGGAAGGCCCGCATCGACAAAGATCCCCTCCGATATCGGCCAAGAGTCGCTGGTCACGCCGAGGCCAAACTCGGTGCCCGCGACCACCGTGGCCGTGAGATGCAAAAGAGCGCTCCACCGGCGCACCTCGGGGTCCGCCGCCTTTTGGATGTCGTGTTGATGCGTTAAAACCTGGGTAAACAGGGGATTCATCCCCCACAGCGCGAGAACCGCGCCACCCAGCTCGCCGTGGCCGTAGCCAAAGGTTTCACGCTCCCAGTTGATCACCGCTTGAATGTTAGGCAGGTCGCCCGCTCCGGCCGGAATCTCCATTTGCAAGGCGAGGCGTTGCAGCACAATACGCCCCAGATTATGCATCAAGCCAATGGTGTAGGCGGCTTTATGATCGAGGCTGGTTTGTTTTGCGATCACCTCCATACCCACCGCCATGGCAATGGAATTGGCGAGTAGCCGATCAGAGGAAATGTGGTAAACCGGCAGGTTTTGCTCACAGAGCTGGGCCGATACGGTGATACAGGCGACTCGGTAGGCCTGAAACGCCCCCAACCAGGAGAGGGCCTGATCTAAACTGGTGACGGCCTCTCCGCGCGTGTAGGTGGCGCTGTTGGCCATGCGCAACAGGCGACTCGTGATGGCGACGTCCATCGAAACCAGTCGGACAACGTTGGCGATATCGACGTCGGGCTGTTGGATGGCGCGGTAAAGCGTATCAATAAGTCTGGAGGAGGAGGGCAGGCGGGAGGAAGCAGCCTTCAGCCAGTTAATATCAACCTTGTTGGAAGTGGTCATTGAATCAGTTAATTAGAAAAGTTACGGGATTGATGAAGGGCTCCGCGGCTGATTTCGACCAGTTGCACGGATTTGATACCAAGAGCGTCGAGGCGATCCTTGCGTAAAGCGGAGCCACTTTGTAGGGTGTGGAAGGTCGCCCGGTTGCTTTCGGCCAAAGTCTCGGCGGTTTGCAAAATCAGGGACATCGGCGACTCGTTAACACAGGCCAGTTGATCAGTGGATTTCTCGATACTATCGCTGACCGAAGCAGGGAAGCCCCACTTGCGGGTGATAAAACTGGAAACCTCGATGTGATTAAGGCCAAACGTATTTTGCTCCCATTGGAGGAGCGAACCTGCCCCACCCCATTCCAGTTTGTCCACATGCGAAAACTGCTGTTCTGCCCACTTATTGAGCACCAAAATACCGAGCGGGCGCATGAGACCGGCGAGGTAGGCCACGTTGGGGTCCATTTTAACCTCTGCGGCAATGAGTTGGCTGGCAGAGGCGGTAAATAGGACGCTTTTATTATACTGGTCGCCGGAGATGCCATAGGCGCGCAGGCGAGGCGGGGCCATGCCCTGCATTGTCGCCGTGGCGATAAGGCGGGCAATCTCTCGCATGCCGACGCGCTGCAGCGCATCCTCGATGGTTTTGCACACGTTCGACGTTCGGACAAAAAACGCCGAATTAGAAATGCGTATGATCCGCGCCGACAGCATCACGTCGCGCCGTAAAATCGTGGCGATTTCAGGGATCGTAGTGCGCGGGTTACTGATCGCCATGTTGAGCAACCCGAGGATTTGCCCCGAAGCATTCAGCGAATCAGTGATGGTTAATAAGCACTGCTGGTCGTTGGACAGCCGCTTCACGTTGCCATGTGGATTAGGAGTTTCACTCAATGTCATAATGATGGTGCTTGGGGTTGAGTGTACCCATCGGCGCTTTCAGCCGATACTTTAGCCCGATTATGATTTTACATGTTTTTTAATGAAGAACCTAATCCATTGAAAATGAGTAATTAGTAGAACTCATAAGGAAAACACCCTAGACACAAATCGTATCAGGGCGGCCGATTAGTCGGACGACACGGATGTCGTCGCCCCCCCTGCCCGCGCGCCGGCGTGGATTTGGCGATCAAGCGGGGCTTGATCGCCGAAGCCCCGAATTAAAGCTGAACGGGCAGGCCGATCTCGATAATCTGCGTGGGCAGGATCTGGTAATAATCCTTAATCGGGCGGGCGTTACGACTGAGGAAGGCGTAGAGCGATTTTTGCCACTCGAACATCTTGGCGTTGCCGCCGGTGATGATCATTTCGCGGTTAAAATAATAAGTGGTTCCTTGTGCGGTGACCGGCACGCCTTGCCCTCGGATGCGATCCACCAGCTTGTTGACCGAGGGTGACTCCATGTAGCCGTAGCGACCGACAGCGCGCCAAATCCCCTCACCCATCGACTCAAGCGTCATGCGCTCCTCGTCATCCACATTGGGCACCTCTTCGGTCATAATGGTCAGCAGCACCACGGTTTGCTGGAGACATTTATTCGCCTTGAGGTGGTGCAGTAAGGCCAAGGGCGTCCCCTTGGAGGTGGCCACCATAAACACCGCGCTGCCGGGCACGCGCACGATGCTTTTGCTTTTCGCAACTTGCGACAATTCCAGCTCGTTGGTGGCACCGCCATAGACTTTTTCCTGAATCTCGTTACGGCCACTTTTCCATGTATGCATGATGGCAAGAGCGGCGAACGCCATACTCACCGGCAGCCAACCGCCTTCTTCGATCTTATGCAGGTTGGCTCCGAATAAAGCCAAGTCCACGACCATGAACAGGCCGCATAAAACCAGGGCTTTGCCGAGGGACCACTTCCAACGGATGCGGCTCACCCGGTAAAAAGCAAAGGTCGTCACGGCCATTGTGCCGGTGACGGCGATGCCGTAGGCCGAGGCCAATGCATCGGAAGACTTAAACCCGATGACGATCCAGATCGCGCCGATGGCCAGCGCCCAATTGATCAACGGGATATAGATTTGCCCCTCGTGCTCGGCATTGGTGTGCAGGATCTTAAGGCGGGGGAAATAGCCCAATTGGATCGCTTGGCGGGTCAAGGAGAACGTGCCCGAGATCAGGGCCTGGCTGGCGATGATGGCCGCGAAAATCGACAGAATGACCAGCACGAACTGAATCGGGCCGGCGGGGGCCAATTGAAAAAACGGGTTTTCGGTGCTGAGCGGATGGCTGATGGCCCAGGCGCCCTGGCCAAAATAGTTGAGCAGTAAAGCCGGGCAGGCCATTCCATACCAAGCGATTGCGATGTAGCGGCGGCCGAAGTGCCCCATATCGGCATAAAGCGCCTCAGCCCCGGTGACCGTCAGGACGATCGCGCCGAGTATGGCTGCGGCAAAGCTCGGATGGTTGGCCAGCAGGCGATAACCGTAGAGCGGGTTGATCGCCTTGAGGACCGACGGATCTTGCGCCAAGTGCCACGTGCCTAGGGCACCGAGGGCGAGAAACCACGCCAACATCACCGGCCCGAAAATGCTCCCAATGAGCTTGGTGCCCTTACTCTGGCTCACGAACAGCAGAGCGAGAATGACCACCGAGATAATCACGATTGAGTGCTGAGTGAGATCGGGCACGAAGTTTTTTAAACCCTCAGCCGCACCGAGTACCGAAATTGCGGGCGTAATTACCCCGTCGCCGTACAGCAAGGCTGCTCCCAGCAAAATCAGCACCGTTCCCCAGCCTAAGCCGCGCCGATCGCCATAAATGGTCGGCGAATCGGAGCCCTTCCGATCGTCACTGCGAGCATGGCCGAGAGCGAGCAAGGCAAAGATACCGCCCTCACCGCGGTTGTCCGCCTTGGTGACGTAGTGAAGGTACTTAAAACTGACGATAAAAGTGAGCGCCCAAAACATCAGCGACAAGACCCCGAGCACCCCATCGGCGCGTCCCATAGTGGGCGGCAGGTGGGCCAAACACTCGCGCATCGCGTAAAGCGGGCTCGTGCCGATGTCGCCAAAAACCACCCCCAACGCCCCCAAACAAAGACCGGCTTGTGCAGCTTTGGATACCGACGCGGACTGGGTTTGCATAATTTAAAGGATCCATTTCGCATAGAAATCTGCCCTGCACCAGCCCATTTATTAACCTTAAAACCCGCATCGCCCATGCGCCCGATTGACGCGCACACGACGGCCTGCATGGTCCTGCCTTTATGAGTCTCCCTGATTGGAAAGTCGCCAAGACCTACACCGATATCCTTTACCACAAGGCTGAGGGTATCGCCAAAATCACCATTAATCGCCCCGAGAAGCGTAATGCCTTCCGGCCCGAGACAGCCATGGAGTTGCACGACGCGCTGATCGACGCGCGCGAGGACTTGTCGGTGGGAGTGGTGCTGCTCACGGGCGCCGGTCCTCACAGCGACGGAAAGTACGCGTTTTGTTCCGGCGGCGACCAAAGCGTGCGCGGTAACGCCGGCTATGTGGGCGGCGACGGCGTGCCACGCCTCAACATCCTGGATGTGCAAAAACTCATCCGCTCCATGCCCAAGGTGGTCATCGCGCTGATCGCCGGGTACGCCATTGGTGGCGGCCACGTGCTGCACCTGGTGTGCGACCTCTCGATCGCGGCCGACAACGCTATCTGCGGTCAAGTTGGCCCCAAGATGGGCAGCTTTGATGGCGGCTTTGGCTCCAGTTATCTGGCGCGCATCGTCGGCCAGAAAAAGGCCCGCGAAATCTGGTACCTTTGCCGCCAATATAACGCGCAGCAAGCGCTCGACATGGGGCTGGTCAACACCGTCGTCCCCCTAGCCCAACTCGAAGCCGAGGGCGTGCAGTGGGCCCGCGAAATCATGGGGCACAGCCCCCTGGCGATTCGCTGCCTCAAGAGCGCGTTTAACGCCGATGTGGATGGCCAGAGTGGCCTGCAGGAGCTCGCCGGTAACGCCACCCTACTTTATTACATGAGCGAGGAGGCCAAGGAATTCCACGGCGCCCAACGCGAGAAGCGCAAACCCGACGCGCGCAAGTTCCCCTGGCTGCCCTAAGCGGGTGCCCCGTTCAGGCCGAAGTGAGTGCAAGCACGTCGGCCTGAGCTTGCCCATTCGCGTTAGAGTTGAGTCGAATTGGCCGGGGACGGCCAACGCTACACCGGATTCGGACATGTAGGGTTGGCCGTCCCGGCAAAAGGCTAGACCCAATTGGACATGTAGGGTTGGCCGTCCCGGCCAAAGATCGGTCGGTGGGCTCAATTGGCCGAGGACTGCCAACTACTAAAACGGGCCCACCTCAGGTTGGCCCATTCAACTCACTTGGAACACGAATTGAAATCAGCCGTCACACGCTCGGCCAACTCCGCCGTGACCTGGCCACGGCGGGTCTTGTAAAACAGGGCCAGCCCGCCCTGAAACAACAGGGTGCCACCCATCACAAGGAGGTAGACGGCAAAATAAAGCGGCTTCAAAATCGGCTCCAAAGCCGAGACCGAAATGCCGTATTGCTCCAGTAGACTAAACAGTATGCCGCCAAGGGATGAGTTAGATTGGAGGTCTAAAAGACGTTGATTTACCTCGGCCGAGTCGTAACCGAGCAGGTTTTCCATCACATAGAGAAAAACAATCGCCAGCACGACGAGTTGAGCCCGCAGCAGCCAAACCATACCTCTCGCATCGCCGCGCATCAGGCGCTTCCGACTGCACAACGTGGTGATGCCGCAGGACATAACGACCGCCCCCACGCCGGCACCGGACCACTCCCCCAGCCACAGTGACAGTGACGTACAAAACCCCGAGAATATCGTCATGCAACAACCGTCCATCAACGAGAGTGCGAGAACGCGGCGTAAGGTGGGTTTAGGCAGTGAATCGGTCATGTCTTTCAAGTTTTACCCGAGCGTTTCCTCCCCATGCCCGTTCAGCAAGTCCGCACCACAGGAATCGCGCTCAACCCCCAAATTCACCACCGCTGGAGCACGGCGAACCGGCTACGTGCAGATCGATTGAGCGATATCCAGCGCGGCTTGGGGTGAAACGAGTTTCTCGACCAGGAGCAGCCCGAAATCGACTGCGGTGCCCGCCCCCCGCGATGTGAGCAGGTACCCATCGGCCACCGTGCGCTCATCGCCGAGCAGTGCAGGCAGCTCGTTAGCGACGGAAAAGTGGGCGGTGTAGCGCCTGCCCTCGAGCAAACCGGCGTCATGGAGCACGGTAGGCGCCGCGCAAATCGCCGCCAACCAACGATGCGCGGCATGGTGGGCCAAAACAAGCGCGCGCACCCGCGGATCGGCGCGCAGGAGTTTTACCCCAGGTCCGCCGGGAATAAGTAGCAGGTCAAAGAGGCGATCGCCCACCGCAGACAGCGGCGAATCGGCGTGTAGGGTGATCGCGTTGCGCCCCGTGACATGAATGGTTTCGGCAAGCGCGGCCACGGTGACCTTGACACCCGCGCGGCGTAAAAGGTCGATAGGCGCGATCGCCTCCAGCTCCTCAAAACCTTCGGCTAGAATGACAAGAGCAGTGTGCATAAATTAATTAAGTCGGGAAAACCGGCGAAGGAAAAAACGCCTAATTGAACCAACGGCGACCTTTGGGCAAACACCTTGAGCTCACGCCCAAGGCCACGAGGAGTGTGTTCGCGAAGCGTGTAGCCTTGCGCGTGAGCTCAAGGATGCCGTAAACCCCAAATTGAACGCTAATGAGTATTAGCGGGCGATCAACTTGAGGAACTCATCGTTGGTCTTCGTCTTGGACAGGCGGGCGATCATCGTGTCGGTCGCTTCTTCAACCTTCTGCGCAACGAGCGCGCGGCGGAAAAAGTGGATCGAATCGAGTTTCTTGGCGTCGATGAGCAGCTCTTCTTTGCGGGTGCCGGAGGACTGGATGTTCATCGCCGGCCAGAGGCGCATCTCGGCGCACTTGCGGTCGAGCACCAAGTCGCTGTTACCCGTGCCCTTGAATTCCTGGAAAATCACATCGTCCATACGGCTGCCGGTTTCGACGAGCACCGAGGCCACGATGGTGAGCGAGCCGCCTTCTTCAACATTGCGGGCCGCAGCGAAGAGTTGGCGGGGTTTTTCAAGGGCACGTACATCGAGACCACCCGAACCGGTGCGGCCTGAGTTTTTAAGGGTGTTGTGAGCGCGGGCCAGGCGGGTGATCGAGTCGATAAAAAGCACGACGTCCTTACCGACTTCCACCAAACGCTTGGCGCGCTCGATGGCCATGTCGGCGATGCGCACGTGGCTGTCCACATTTTCGTCGTTGGACGAAGCCCAGATCTCGGCGGGGACGCTGCGCCGGAAGTCGGTGACCTCCTCGGGGCGTTCATCGACCAGCAAGATCATGACGTGACACTCGGGGTGATTTTGCAGCACGCCCAAGGCTAAATCGCGCAACAGGGTGGTTTTTCCGGTGCGCGGCGGAGCGACAATGAGGCCGCGCGTGCCTTTGCCGATGGGGCAAAACAGATCGACTGCGCGGGTGGTCATACGGCCGTCCTTGAGCTCGGTTTTGAGCTGTTTGTCGGGCGACATGCTGGTGAGCGCGATGAACTCGGGGCGGTCTTTACGATCTTCGATGGAAATACCATCGACGGTCTCGACGAACTTCATCTTCGGATTGGTGAAACGCCCCTCGGCCGGCCAAGCGGTGCCGGTGATGCGGCTGCCTTGGCGTAATTTGAAACGGCGGATCAGCTCCTTGGGAACGAAGGTGTCGGACGGGCGGCGTTTGCCATAGCGGGTAAGGTCAAGGAGTTGGCCATTGCCTCCCTTCTGGATATCGATGTCGAGAACGCCCTCGACGTGGATCACGACCTCGGGTGGACGCTCAAATACGGGAGGAGCAACGGGCGCAGTCACCGCAACGGGAACGGCGGCGACGGCGACGTCAGCGGCGGCCGTCAAGGGCGCGGGTTGGCTCTCGACCGGAGCCGGAGCGGGGATGATGGGGGCGGTTGTATTAGCCATGAGAATGAATTAAAAAAATGTGAAGAAGCCGACTGCATAAGGGGTGCTAAACTGCTGGCACACCATTGACGGGATAATAAACCGCAGAAACAACGGTTGTAGCCCTAGCGCACGAAAATCCGCGCGCATAAAAAAACCTAAAATAAATAACGTGTCAGAACCAAAGATTACCTCCGAGTCCCGCGAAAAACGGGTTTTCAAGCCTTCAGCCGAGTTTCAACGTCAAGCCAACTTGGGAAGTCTTGCCACGTATAAGAAGCTCCACGCCGAGTCTGTCAACTCTCCAGAAAACTTCTGGGGAAGGCAGGCCAACGAGCAGCTGGTCTGGCGCAAGCCCTTCACCACGGTGTTGAACTGGAAGAGCCCGCACGCTGAATGGTTTAAGGGCGGCAAACTCAACGTTGCCGAAAACTGCCTCGATCGCCACCTCGGCACCGCCCGAGAGAACAAAGCCGCGATTATTTTCGAAGGCGAGCCGGGCGATGTGCGCACGATCACTTACAAGCAGCTCTCCATGCACGTGTGCCGTCTGGCCCACGTGTTTGAAAACATGGGCATCAACGCCGGTGATCGTGTGGCGATTTACTTGCCCATGGTGCCCGAGGCAATCGTCGCCATGCTGGCCTGCGCCCGCATCGGCGCGGTGCACACGGTGATCTTTGGCGGCTTTAGCGCCGAGGCGATCAAGGATCGCATCAACGACTGCCAAGCCAAGCTGGTCATCACAGCCGACGGCGGTTGGCGCCGAGGCAAAGTCGTTGAGCTCAAGTCCGTGGTCGACCGCGCCCTTGAGGGCACCCCGAGCGTGCAGACGGTCATCGTACTCAAGCGCACCGGCAACGAGATCAACATGGTTGAAAGCCGAGACATCTGGTGGCACGACGCTTGGAAGGGCGGACCCAACCAGCACAAAGCCAAGGCCTTCGATAGCGAACACCCGCTTTTCATCCTCTACACCAGTGGCAGCACGGGCAAACCCAAGGGCGTTCTCCACACCAGCGCCGGTTACCTGCTCGGCGCGAAACTCTCCGCCCACTACGTCTTCGACCTTAAGGAGAACGATCGCTACTTCTGCTCCGCCGACATCGGCTGGATCACCGGCCACAGCTATGTCGTTTACGGACTGCTCGCCAACGGTTCGACGGTGTTTCTTTACGAGGGCGCGCCCAACCAGCCCGAACCCGACCGTTTCTGGCAGATGATCGACCGCCACGCCATTACGATCCTTTACACGGCGCCGACGGCGATCCGCGCGTTTATGCGGTGGGGCGACAACTACGTGCTTCGCCACCGGCTCGACTCACTGCGCCTGCTCGGCTCGGTCGGCGAACCGATCAGCCCCGAAGCGTGGCGATGGTACCATGCACTTATCGGCAAAGGCCGTTGCCCCATCGTCGACACCTGGTGGCAGACCGAAACCGGCTCCATCTTGATCACCACCTTGCCCGGAGCGATCGCGAGCAAGCCCGGTGCAGCCGGCCTGCCGTTCTTCGGCGTTGCGGCCAAGATCGTCGACGAACAAGGCAAGGAAGTGCCCCGCGGCACCGATGGCAAAATGGTTGTCACCAAACCCTGGCCCTCGATGCTGCGCACGCTTTGGGGCGACGACGCGCGATTCCAAAAGGCTTACTTCGGCGACTTCCCCGGCGTTTACTTCACCGGCGACGGAGCCAAGCAGGACAAAGATGGCTACTTCTGGATCTCCGGCCGCGTGGACGACGTGCTCAACATCTCCGGCCATCGCATCGGCACCGCCGAGGTCGAAGCCGCACTGGCCTCACATCCCTCGGTTGCCGAGTCAGCCGCAGTCGGCCGCCCCGACAGCCTCAAGGGCCAAGCCCTCGTAGTGTTCGTATCGCTAAAGAGCGGCGTGGTGACCAGCGACGCGCTCAAGGAGGACCTCCGCTCGCATATCGGCCGCGAGATTGGTTCGTTTGCCAAGCCGGACTCCGTGCGGATTGCCGCCGGACTGCCCAAAACCCGTTCCGGAAAAATCATGCGCCGAATTCTTAAGGAAATCGCCGCCGGTCGCGAAGTGAAGGGAGACACCTCGACCTTGGAGGATTTCTCCGTGATCGCCGCCCTGCAGAAGGAGGAGTGATTCACGTCGCCCCTCGGCCGGTAAGGCTGTTGCAGGCGAAAAAAGCAGGACAAAAAAAAGACCGGGAGGCCCCATAGCCTCCCGGTCTTTTTTTTGCACAACGGTTATTCTTCGCGGCGATTGCTGCCCATCAGCATCATGACCACGTGCAACAACGAGCCCAACGCGGCCACAAAGGCGGCGACGTAAGTCAGCGCTGCGGCATCAAGGGTTTCGTTGGCCCCCTTGATCTCGTCCTTATCGAGGATGCCAAGGGAGACCAACTGCTTCTTGGCCCGGCGACTGGCGTCAAACTCAACAGGCAGGGTCACCAACTGGAACAGCACGATGACGGCCAGTGCAACGGCGCCGATCATGAGCAGATTATAACCGAGCGGGCTGCGCATGAACGTGAGCATGAGAACACCCGCCATGATCACGTAGTTCGAAACGCCGGCGGCGATCTGAGTGGCCGGAGCGATGGTTTGGCGAACCGTCATCATGCTATAGCCCACCTTGTGCTGGATGGCGTGTCCGGCTTCATGTGCTGCCACGCCCAGCGCGGCCAAACTGGTGCCGTTGTAATTCAACTCCGACAACGCCAAGCGGCGATGAAGGGGGTCATAGTGGTCGGTGAGTTGGCCGGGGACCTCGACGATTTCGACATTGGTGATACCAGCGGAGCGCATCACCGCGTCGGCGGCCTCACGACCAGTGATGCGGCCACGTGAGGGAATTTGTACGTTTTTATTGTACGCACCGTGAACGCGCATCTGCGCGTATAAGCCGAACAGGAAGGGACCTATCAAGATGGCAAGATACCAGAGTGAGTTCATAGTTTTATTTGGTTAAAGTGTCGCAGAAATGAGCCGTAAATCCGCGCGTTTCAACCAAGACCGAAGCAAACTGGGCTAGTTTAAGCCTTTCTGGAAAAGTTTTCTAGGTTTGTAAGTCCGCTGAATTAGCGCCGGATTCCACCAAATCCAGCTGATCAACAAATTGATATACGCAAGTTAAGCGCCCCTATCGCAGGGTAATCGCCTCCATTGGCCCAGCCGGTCCATCACCCTCATTTAGGGGTCGATTGGGACGGGTTAATGGGTTTGCTCATTTCAGCTTCATGCCCAACCCGACCTCAGCCCGCTTGCTTGGCATCCATTTCTTTACCGGCTCCGTCGCGGCAGCTGTCGGGCGGGTAATCGACCATTCCAACACTTTCCAGCGAGATAACTCCGGCGCTCGCCAACGCACTCCGGCAGCGGCACTCGCCGGCACTCGCGATCCGCTCGGAAGCGCTCCACTCGAGACCGCTGTACTGACCGCCCCCAGCGCGGCCACAGGGCCATTCCCCTCAATCCTCGTCGTCGCCCCGTCCGCACCGGGCTTGGCGGCCGATTTGGTCAAATCCGCCTCCTATCGTGAGGCCCTGAGCACAGCCGACCTAGCCATCACCGATTCCGGCTTCATGGTGCTGCTCTGGCGCGCGTTTACCGGGGTAAAGCTCCCGCGGCTCTCCGGCCTTAAATTCATGGTCGCTGTGCTCGCCCGGCCCGAACTCAAGCAGCCCGGTGCCGTTTTCTGGGTCATGCCCTCGGCCGAGGAGGATCAACGCAATCGCGCTTGGCTCGTCAGCAAGGGCTTCCCCGTGACTGAGGCCGACGTTTACCTCGCCCCGCACTATCCACTCGGGGCCATTCAAGATGCAGAGTTACTCCGCCTCATCGATGCGCGCAAACCGCGCGTCGTGATGCTGGCAATCGGTGGTGGCGTGCAGGAGCGCCTCGGGCTAATGCTACGAGCCCAACTCAAAACCCCGACATCGATCCTTTGCCTTGGTGCAGCCATCGCTTTTCTCTCCGGCGGACAGGCCAATATCCCACCTTGGGCCGACCGCATGGTGCTCGGCTGGCTGATGCGTCTGGCGTCCAACCCGCGCAAGTTCTGGCGGCGTTACTGGGAGGCGCTCGCGTTGGTTTCGCTGCTGTGGCGTCACCGGGATCGCCTGCCGCCGTTGGCCGCGCCGAAACGCGCCAGCTAAACGAACCTCGTCGGCCCGCAAACCATCGCTGGGCCGCCAGCAAACCATCGCTGGGCAATCCGCAAATCCGCTCCGGCTAGGTAACAATCAGGAAAACCCTGGTTTGCTCCTTGATTTATTGATTAGGCGACTAACTGTCAGCCGCCTCACTGTCCCGCAATCCTTACCATTTAACCGTTCCGCGCCTCGCTCCCTCGCCCCGCATGCAACGCCTCGTTCTCAAAGACCTCCCCCGCTACGAGTGCCTGGTGGCCGCGTCCAAGCAGTTCCCCGACCTCAATCCCTCGGCTTGCGAGGCGTTCATGCACCTGATCCGCGCCAGCGACGAGGTCTGGCGCGTCATGAACGGGCATTTTAACGCCCACGATATCACCCAGGGGCGTTTTTTGGTGATGATGCTCTTGCTGGAGAAACAGGGCACCGAGTGCCCGCGCCCCAGCACTCCGGCCGCGTTGGCCGAGCTCGCCTCCGTCTCGCGGGCCACCATCACCGGCCTGCTCGACACCCTCGAGCGCGACGGCTTTGTGCGCCGCGAGCCCGATCCGGCCGACCGCCGCCAAACCGAGGTTCACCTCACCCCGGCGGGCCAGGAGTTCATGCACGACCTGTTGCCCACCCACTTTCAGCTCATCAACGGCCTGATGGCCAACTTGAACCAGGCGGAGCGCAAAACCCTCGTTAACCTGCTCCACAAAATCGTCGAGCGGACCACCCCCGATTCTGCCGCCAGCGAACCCGCCCCGCGCTAAACCGCAGCCCCGCCCCACGAACACCCTTTCGGATTAGCCTTAACCGCCACTTTATTTCCACAAAATCATGATCAAGAAAATCGCCTTCACCTGCCTGGCTCTGCTGCTCGTTCTCGGCGCCATCGCGGGCATCAAAGCCCTGCAGATCCGCGCCCTCATCGCCTCGGGTAAATCCATGGTGCCTCCCCCCGATGCCGTCACCACCGCCGACGTGCGCGCGGAGACCTGGGAAACCACCCTCAACGCGATCGGCTCATTCGCCGCCGTGCAGGGCGTGACCCTGAGCGCGGAGGTCGCCGGCACCGTCAGCAAGATCGACTTCGAATCCGGTGCCAGCGTCGCCGCCGGTTCCGTGCTCGTCGAACTCGACACCTCAGTGGAGCAAGCCCAACTGCGCTCGGCCGAAGCCACCGCCGAGCTCGCCCGCCTCAACCTCACCCGCGCCCGTGAACTGCGCCTGCAGAACACCAATTCGCAAGCCGACCTCGACTCCGCCGACGCCCAGGCCAAACAGGCCGCCGCTCAGGCCGATAACCTCCGCGCGATCCTCGCCAAAAAACTCATCGCCGCCCCCTTCACCGGTCGCGCCGGCATTCGTTTGGTCAACGTCGGCCAATTCCTCCCCGTGGGCACACCGATCGTTTCGATCCAGGCGCTCGACCCGATTTTCATGAATTTCTCCCTACCGCAGCAGCAGCTCGGGCAAGTCTCCGAGGGCCTGACTGCCCGCGTCGTCACCGACGCCTATCCCGGCCAGCTCTTTGAAGGCAAGGTCACCGCGATCAACCCCGACCTCGATCCGACCACCCGCAGCGTGAAGCTCCAAGTCACTCTGCCCAACGCCGAGTCGCGCCTGCGCCCGGGCATGTTTGGCACGGTGTCCGTCGTGCTGCCAGTGACCGAGCCGGTCATCATTATACCGGCTACCGCCGTGCTGTATGCGCCGTACGGCGACACGGTTTTTGTGGTTGAAGAAAAGAAAAACGAGGCCACCGGCGAAACCCAAAAGGTCGTGCGCCAGCAGTTCGTTCGCCTGGGCACGGCGCGCGGCGACTTCGTGGCGGTGACCTCCGGCCTCAAAGTGGGCGACACCGTGGTGAGCGCAGGGGTTTTCAAGTTGCGCAACGGCTCGACGGTTTCCGTTCACAACGAGCTCGCTCCCGACGCCCAGCTCGCCCCCAAGCCATCCGACTCCTGATTCCTCGTCCCGCGTGAACGGTCTTTAACCACCGCCAGCGGCCACCACCATGAAATCTTTTACCGACATCTTCATCCGCAAGCCCGTGCTGGCGATCGTGATCAACTTGGTGATCATCATCGCCGGTTTGCAGGCCTACCGTTCGCTCAACGTGCGCCAGTATCCGCGCAGCGAGAACGCCTCGGTCACCGTCACCACCGCCTACGTGGGAGCAAGCGCCGAGCTGGTGCGTGGGTTCATCACCACGCCGCTTGAGCGCGCCATCGCCGAGTGCGACGGCATCGACTACGTCCAGTCCAACAGCGCCCAGAGCGTTTCCACGATCACCGCCCGCCTGAAGCTCAACTACGACGCCAACAAGGCGCTATCCGAGATCAGCTCCAAGGTAAACAAGGTCCGCGGCGACCTGCCGCCCGAGGCCGAGTTGCCCGTCATCAACATCATCTCGGCCGACAGCCAATTCGCCGCCGCCTACCTCAACTTCCGCTCCGACCTGCTCCAGCAAAACGAGATCACCGACTATCTGGTGCGCGTGGTGCAGCCGCGCCTAACCGCCGTCCCCGGTGTGCAACGCGCCGAGGTGCTCGGCGCGCGCACCTTTGCAATGCGCATCTGGCTCAAACCCGAGCGCATGGCCGCACTCAACCTCAGCCCGGCCCAAGTCCGTTCCGCGCTGGCAAAAAACAACTACCTCGCCGCCGTTGGCCAGACCAAGGGCGCGCTCATTCAGGTCAACCTAACGGCCAACACCGACCTGCGCTCGGTTGAGGAATTCAAACAACTCGTTGTGCTAGAATCGGGCGGCACCATCGTGCGCTTACAGGACATCGCCGACGTGGTTCTCGGCGCCGAGGACTATGAAACCGAGGTGCGTTTCTCCGGGCAGACCGCCGTGTTCATGGGCATTTTTGTGCTGCCCAACGCCAACTCGATCGACGTGGTCAAACGTATCCGCGCCGAGATGGCCGGCATCGCCAAGGAACTGCCTACCGGCTTGGAAACCCGCGTTGCCTACGACTCCACCGCCTACATCAACGACGCCATCAATGACGTGGTCAAAACCCTCGTGGAAACCCTCTTAATTGTCGTCATCGTCATCTTCCTTTTCCTCGGCTCGTTCCGCTCTGTCTTGGTG
>JBILJE010000152.1:0-7498 GCA_044377395.1 Rariglobus sp.
CCTTCGCCATCCTCGCCTTCACCCTGCTAGCGATTCCCCTCGGCATTAAGGTATCGCGTAAAGAGACCTCGGCCAACCTCGGCATCGCGCTGCTGTTAACCCTCGGCTACTACTTTTTGACTGTGGCCGTGGGCTGGCTCGACCGCACTCCGGCGTTGCGGCCCGACCTCTTGGTGTGGCTGCCGCCGGTGCTATTTATTGGCTGCGGCGTGTGGATGTTCCGCCGCGTCGAGCGGATTTGAGCCGGGACGGATAGCCGTGCCAACGTTAGGCTTGGGAGGGACGACCTCCGTGTCGTCCGTGCTCGAGCCAGCCCACACGGAGGTGGGCCCTCCCTCGGCGCTACCTCCCCGGGAGGGACGACCTCCGTGTCGTCCGCAAGCCCACACGGAGGTGGGCCCTCCCTCGATCACCTCCGCAAGTACAGATAAGCCCACATCGAACGTGAATTGGGCTCAGGCCTTAGCCAACGCGCGGTTAAGCGCACTGACCACCGCCTTGATCGAGGCGAGCTCGATGTTGGTGTCGATGCCCGCACCGAAGAACGTGGCCCCGCGCTCCGTCTTGATCTGAATGTAACTCACCGCGCGCGCCTCCGCGCCGCTGCCGAGGGAATGCTCCGCGTAACTCAGCAACTCGAACTTGGGCAATTCCGCTGAGCGTAGCGACTGCACGAAGGCGTCGATCGGGCCGTTACCGGCACCGGTCACGCTTTGAACCTTACCGTGCACGAGCAGGTCCGACTGGCATGTAACCGTGCTGGTGCGCTCGATGGTGCGGAACTGGCGCAACTCCACCGGCGCGGCGCGATCGATGTACTCGCGCACAAACACGTCGTGGATGTCCTGCGCCGCCAATTCAGCTCCGCGCGAGTCGGCCAGATCGTTGATGATGCGGCCGATCTCCTTGTGCATGAGCTTGGGCAACTGGTAGCCAAATTCGTTTTCTAGAACGTAGGCGACGCCGCCTTTACCCGACTGGGAATTGATGCGGATAATCGCCTTGTAGCTGCGCCCGATGTCGGCCGGATCGATCGGGATGTAGAGCACGTCCCACGGACGATCAGCCTTTTGGTGAGGCCAGGATTTTTTAATGGCGTCCTGGTGCGAGCCGCTGAACGCAGTGAAAACCAACTCGCCGGCGTAGGGGTGGCGTGGATGCACCTCCATGCGTGTGCAGCGCTCATAGACTTCACGCACCGCGTTGATGTCGCCGAAGTCCAGCTTCGGGTCGATGCCGTGCGTGTAGAGGTTCAACGCCACGGTAACAATATCGAGGTTACCCGTGCGTTCGCCATTGCCGAACAAGGTGCCCTCGACGCGGTCGGCGCCGGCCAACAGCGCCAACTCGGTAGCAGCCACACCGGTGCCACGGTCGTTGTGCGTGTGCAGGGAAATCTGCGTGAGCTCACGGCGCGTGAGATGGCGGCACATCCACTCAATCTGGTCGGCGTGAACATTGGGGCCGGCGTACTCCACGGTGGCGGGCAGGTTGAGGATGATCTTGTTGTCCAGCGTCGGCTGCCAGACGTCGGTCACGGCTTCGCAAATCTCCAGAGCAAACTCCAGCTCGGTGCTGGTAAAGCTCTCCGGCGAATACTCCAGGCGCAGGCGCGTGCCCTCGTCGATGAGCGCCTGGCCGTGCTGCTTGAGCAGAGCGATGCCCTTGGCGGCGATGGCGACGATGTCGGCTTTGGTCGCGCCGAAAACGTACTCGCGCTGCTTGGGCGAGGTGGAGTTATAGAGGTGGAAAATCACGCTCTTGGCCCCGCGCACCGCCTCAAGCGAACGGGTGATGAGCTCCTCGCGGCATTGGCACAGCAGCTGGATGGAGACGTCGGCGGGGATGTGATTTTCCTCGATCAAGCGGCGGCAGAAATCGAATTCGATTTGCGAGGCGGAGGGGAATCCGACCTCGATTTCCTTAAAACCGATCTTAACGAGCAGGTCGAAAAACTCGATTTTCTCCTCCACGCTCATGGGCTGGGCGAGGGACTGGTTGCCATCGCGCAAGTCGACGCTGCACCACACGGGCGCGTGGTCGAGGACGCGGCTGGGCCACTGGCGATTGGGCAAATCGACGGAGGGGAAAGGGCGGTATTTCGAGATTGGAGCGGATTGCATAAACGAAACAAAGACGGACGGTTGAAGCGATAAACCCGCCTAGCGGCGCAGCCGACAGCAGGTGCGGAGGAAACAACAGACGCACGACCAGCCGAACACGCGGCCCTCTCAGATCGTGCGTCTAGCTAAGTCGGAGCGACTGAATGATGTTTCGCATCAAGATATGAGGTTAAATACCCGCCGCCCCCTCGCAAAGTCAAGGAACGCATTGGAAGAGGGACCGCGCGTGTAACCTGGCGCGCGCAACGGCGTCTTGCCTAACGTGTATGCTGGTTCATTCCTCCACCGATGCCCCCTGATGACGAGACCTTCGACCTCTGCGGATGTCTGGAGCGTGTCCGGGCTTCAGACCAGCGGGCGGCTCGGGAACTCGTCGAACACCTTCACCCGATGGTCATTCGCATCGTGCGGGCGCGCCTGCCTCGGCGCGTGGCCGAAGAGGACCTCACCCAGGAGATTTTCCTGAAAATGTTCACCCGCATCACACAGTATCAGGGCAACGTGCCGTTCACCCACTGGGTTTCGCGCATCGCGGTGACGACCTGCATCGACCACCTGCGCGCCCAGCAACGCCGTCCCGAATTCAGCTGGGCCGACCTCTCCGAAAACGAGGCCGACGTGCTCGACGCCGTGCTCACCAGCGAAAATGAAGTCGGTGCGGGCGACGCGCTCGCCGCCCACGAACTGGTGCATAAATTACTCGACCAGTTAAAACCCGACGACCGCGTCGTTTTGCAACTGCTCGACCTGGAGCAAAAAACCCTGGTCGAAGTCGGTGAGATCACCGGCTGGAACATCACTCTCATCAAAGTCCGCGCCTTCCGGGCGCGGCGGAAATTACAGAAGCTTTTCACCGAGCTAAAAACCAAGGAACGCGCATGAAAAACCACCCCAAACCCTGGCCCCAACTGCTAAAGGCCGCCCGCCAAGCTCCCGCCGACCCGCGCGACACCGCCGCCCCCCTCGGGTTCGCAGTGCGGGTGAGCGCGCTGGCCTTCGCCACACCTGCGCCCAGCTTTGCCACGCTGTTCACCCGCTTTGCCCCACGCGCTTTGGGCGTGTGCGGACTGCTGATGGTACTCGGCGTAACCCTGAACATCGGCACCGTGCTACGCGCCATGGAACCCGATACCATGGTCATTAACGACCCGGTCGCCGAATGGCTCGCCGCCGCCTCCTAACCATGGCTGCCAACATCAAAGTCGTACTCGCTGTCGGCGGCATCTTTTTGACGGGCGCCGTCACCGGAGGTTTTGCGGGATTCCGCTTGGGTGAACACTACGCCAAGCCCCCACCCCTTCAGCCACGCGGCAGCCCCGTCGAGTTGCTTGGCGGGCGCGCCGCCGAACAGCTCAATCTCACACCCGAGCAAAAAAAACAGATTCGGCCCATCATCGGCCGAACCTCCGAGGAGCTGCGCAGTATTTCCCGTGATGCCTTCAGTCGTTCGGGTGAACTCATCGCCAAAATGGACTCCGAACTGGCCAAGATCCTCACGCCAGAACAGTTCGATAAACTGCGCGAGATCCGCGCCAAGGAGAGCGAGCGGCGTAGGCAATGGATGAAGGACCGCCCCAAGCCAATAGAAGGCCGTCCATCCGGCGGGCCCAGCGGCAATCATCCGCCTCGTCCGTCCGAGACACCTGAGCAGCCCGCCCCGTGAGGTTGGGCCGGAGCCCGCCCGGCGGACGAGCGAAGGGCGGTCGATAAATAAGTGGCCAGGCACTCCACGGCACTAGGAGGACGTCGTTACCGTTGCTACCTTCCGGTCCTGGCGGGGTTCACGCGCCTGCCCATGCATGGCGCCTGGCCAAGGTGGACAGTGCTGCCCTTGCCTTCTGGTTCAACGAGAATCTTCACCGACCTATGCGCAGGTGCAAAAACGGCTTGGTTACCCATAGAACTGAAAGCGCGTTAGAGTTTAGAACTGCAACGGCACTCCGAGCTGGCGCAGCGCATTTAACGCAAACTGCACCGCCACCGCCGCCAGCAACAAACCCATGAGCCGCGCAATAAGCTTCAACACCAAGGGGTTTAACCACTGCGTGCCCAACACGGCAAAGCGCAGGATAAAATAGCCCGTTACACACACCAGGACGATTGCCCCCAGGAGCGCCAAGTGCTGGGCAGCTCCCTGGGCCTGAGCGCGCAGAATCAGCACCGCCGAGATCGCCCCGGGGCCGGCCAACATCGGCACCCCGAGCGGGGTGATGGCGATATCGTCCTTGGCCACGCCGGCCTGCACCTCTTCGAGCGTTTCCCGCGACCCGGTGGGTCGGGCGTGGAGCATGTCAAAGGCGATGCAAAACAAGAGGATACTACCCGCGATCTGGAACGCCGGCAGGGTTACGCCCAACAGCTTGAAAATCCACGGGCCGGTTAAAACAAACAACGTGAGTACGATCCCCGCCACGGCACAGGCCAACCGCGCCATACGAATCTGTTCCGCTCGTGAATCTCGCGCCGTCATGGTCACAAACGCCGGCACCACCGCGAGTGGATCGACGATCGCAAAAAGCGAACCGAAGGCCAGGAGTGCGTATTCCAGGAGGCTCATCGTGCCCCCAATTTGGCCCCAACTTGCCCCGCTGCCAAGCGTGCACCTGCGTTAAAATAGCCGCTCCCGCGCGCAATCTCTTTGCCATGTCAGCCGCGACTCGCGCTCATACGCGTTCTCATACGCGTTCACACCGACCGCCTCGCCCGCCTGCACCACCTTTCAGCCACCGCGCTCACGCCTCTCCGTCCCATGCCCGTTCCTATTCTTGTCATTGATGATTCCAAAGCGGTGCGCCTGATCGCCCTAAAAGCCCTCGCGCCTTTCGATTGCGTGGTGCACGAGGCGACCAACGGGTTCACCGGCCTGTTCGCACTGGAGCGCACCCAGGCCAAACTCTTGGTCATCGACGTCAGCATGCCGACCATGGACGGGCTGGAAATGCTCACCATGCTCAAATCCCACCCCGAGTTGAGCAAACTCCCCGTGATCATGCTCACGTCGACGACCGACCACAAAGTGCTCCCGAAAATCATAGCGCTGGGGATCAACGGCCAGGTCAAAAAACCATTCACGCCAGAAGCCTTAGTTTCAGCAATACAGGCAGTTACCCCGTTAAAATCGGCGAAGTCAGCCTAACGGCTGGGCCGCTGGGCATCCCTGAGCTCACGCTCAGGGCCACGGGAGGCTGCGGGCCTGATGCGCCAAGGTGCTCCTGGGATTCGGGATGTCGCCAGCGTGGCCAACAGTGGACCCTCCGCGTGGCCTTGAGCGTGAGCTCAGGGCGTCCGGATTGCGATGCGCGTGGCCTTGAGCGTGAGCTCAAGGTTTCCGGTCGAAAAGCAGGTCGCAAAAAAAAGCGGCCCCGCCGGTGTGGCAGGGCCGCTTCGCAAAAAACTGAGGCGTCTCATGTCGAGCCGCGCCAGCTTGGTTTTAAGACTTAGGCGGTCGGGACCGTCTGGATGGTCTTGAGGATGCGCGAAGCGATCTCGTAGGGGTTGCCCGCGGAGTTCGGACGGCGATCCTCGAGGTAACCCTTGTAGCCGGCGTTGACGAAGCTGTGGGGAACGCGCACGGAGGCGCCACGGTCGGCGATGCCGTAGGAGAACTTGTCGATCGACTGGGTCTCGTGCAGACCGGTGAGGCGGAGGTGGTTATCCGGACCGTAAACGGCGATGTGCTCGGCGCAGTACTTGCTGAATGCGGCCATGAGTTTCTCGAAGTAGTCCTTGCCGCCGACTTCGCGCATGAACTTGGTGGAGAAGTTGGCGTGCATGCCGGAACCGTTCCAATCGAGGGCCTGCTGGTAGGCGCCGAGGATCGGCTTGCAGTGGAACTCGACGTCAATCTGGTACTGTTCGCACAGGCGGATCAGCAGGTAACGGGCGACCCAAACCTCGTCGGCGGCGCGCTTGGAGCCCTTGCCGAAGATTTGGAATTCCCATTGGCCCTTGGCCACTTCGGCATTGATGCCTTCGTGGTTGATGCCGGCTTCCAAGCAGAGGTCGAGGTGCTCTTCGACGATCTGGCGGGCAACGTCGCCCACGTTCTTGAAGCCAACGCCCGTGTAGTAAGGGCCTTGGGGAGCGGGATAACCACCCTCGGGGAAACCGAGAGGGCGACCGTCTTGATAGAAGAAGTACTCCTGCTCGAAGCCGAACCAGGTGTCGGGATCGTCAACGATGGTGGCGCGGGAGTTGGAAATGTGCGGGGTTTTGCCGTCTGGCATCATGACTTCGCACATCACGAGCGCACCGTTGGTACGGGTCGCATCAGGATAAATGGCGACTGGCTTCAGCACGCAGTCAGAACTGCGGCCCTCGGCCTGCTGGGTCGAGCTGCCGTCAAAGCCCCAAAGGGGAAGTTCTTCGAGCTTCGGGAAAGCGGCGAATTCCTTGATTTGGGTTTTGCTGCGCAGGTTGGCGACGGGCTTGTAGCCGTCCAGCCAGATGTATTCCAATTTGTATTTGGCCATGAGGAGGTGGTGTAGATGTAGGTTTGGAGGTGATCGAACGGAGGTTTTGGCCCGTGAGAACACGAAATGAAACCTGCCGATGGAATTAGCAATTTACATGCCACTGGCAATGGGAAGTTGGTGACGAAGTGTGAGAATTTTACCGCCCCCTCCCCTTGCGCAGGCCTCGCCGCTGGGTAGCAAACTCGCCCTTGCCAGCCCCGCGTTGCCCTCCGATGGTAAAAACACCATGCAAGAGGTCAAAGATACTGCCCGCGCCCTCGTGCGCATCGGCTACGACGGCCGGGTGCACAAAACCTTCCGCGGTCACCAGGCGCAGGAACGCTTCGAAAACGAGGTCCGTGTGCTCAAGCACTTGGAGCAGCGCGGCTGCGACTTCGTGCCCCGCCTGCTCGAGGCCGAACCGGAAATCCTTAAGATCATCACCACCAACTGCGGCATCATGATCGAACACATCAGCGACGAGCGCATGAAGGAGGTTTTCAACGAGTTAGAGTCCTATGGCGTCCGCCACGATGATGCCTTTATGCGCAATATCACTTACCGCAAAACCGACGGGCGGCTCTGCGTAATCGACTTCGAATTGGCCACCTTGCTTGACCAACCTGCCGCGCCTCCACCCGCTCCGTCCGTGGCGCCGTGAGCGACTGCGCATTTTTACCCACACCCCACGCCTGAGCTGCGCAAATATGAACAGTATTCATCCCAGATGAGTCCCCCGCAGCGCAGATCGAACTTTTCACACCCTTTTTCCCTTTAATGTCGCCCCCCCCCCCATCAACCGCTGCTTCGCCCCGCCTTCGCTGGTCGGGCCTGACCGAACGCGGCCCCGTGCGCTCCAACAACGAGGATGCGTTCCTCGGCGTCACCTTTGACGGTCGCGATGTACGTTACCTTGGCAAA